>JALVZN010000097.1 GCA_027037615.1 Caldifarciminota bacterium
AAAACGGAGGTTTGACATGAAAAGGGAAATCAAGTCACCGGATGCGCCGAAGGCCATCGGCCCGTATAGTCAGGCGATAGAAATAGACGGTTTTCTGTTTACAGCCGGTCAGATCGGCATTGACCCGTCAAACGGCGAAATGGGTCAATCCGTTGAAGAACAGGCTGAGCAGGCACTCAAAAACATCATGAATGTGCTGAAAGAGGCCGGTTATTCACCTGAAGATGTTGTCAAAACGACGATTTACCTGTCCGACATCAACGATTTTCCGAAAGTCAACGAGATTTACGCCAGATTTTTCAAGGAGCCATACCCTGCGCGCTCCACTGTTGCAGTGGCCGCACTCCCGAAAAACGCTCTCGTCGAGATAGATGTGATAGCAAGGAGGTCAAAGTGAGAAAAATCCTGTTTTTCAGCCTGCTCTTTGCCGCCAGCCTTCACGCAGGCAAGGGAATGATAGCCCTGACGCCGCTCACAAGGGCGATCTCACCCGTTGAAAGGGCAATCCTCGTTTACAACGGCAAGGAAGAGATAATCGTGTTGAGCAACGATGCACAGGCGACCCAGCCCACCGGTGCGTGGGAGATCATGCCGTTCAGAAGCGAACCTGTGGTTGAATACGGCGACCTGTCGTGGATTGAGTTCGCCGACAGCCTGTTGAACCAGCTCGTCAAAGAGAAATGCAAAACCCGGACGCTCGAGGATATTTTGATCAGAAACAACGCCCTGCTGGACAACAAGATCGTTAAGCCCTCAGATGTTTACAAATGGAAAGCACATGTCGGTTATTCGGGCTTCCTGAAATGGCTTGAAAAGAAACTTTACGACGAATACTGCGTCGAGGAGATACCGGACGAGGTCAAAGAAGCGATCTATTACTACTCATCGCATGGATTTAGACATTGGGTTGTGGATGTAGTCGATCTGGACATGGAGATAGCGACGGTCGCTCCCCTGCTCTATCGGTTCAAGACGCGCCGCCTTTACTATCCGATAAGGATGTCGGCATCATCGCCCGGACTGAAAGTGATCATGCTTTACATAGTCTCGAAGAAAAAGATCGGCACGATTGAAGCACCGGGCTACAAAGTTTTCGGCCCGTTTGAGATACCGGCTCGCAGACTTACATCGCTTTACCCTGACATCGTCGATTTTATGGGAGTGCAACCTGACCAGCCGCTCTATTTCATGGGATTGATATACAGCGGTCAGAATGTAAAAATTCCGCCCAGACTGCCGCTGTCAAAATAAACAAGGAGTTGAGGATGAAATATGAGGCTGTGATAGGCCTTGAGATACACATCCAGCTGAGGACGAAGACGAAGCTATTTTGTAGCTGTCCCAACGAATACGGCGCTGAGCCAAACACCAATGTCTGTCCCGTGTGTCTCGGCCTGCCCGGCGCATTGCCCGTGCTGAACATGGAAGCCGTCCGACTTGGCCTGTTAGCAGCGCTGGCATTGAACGCAAAGGTTTACAAAAGGTCGCAATTCTATCGAAAAAACTACTTCTATCCTGACCTGCCGAAGGGCTATCAGATCACGCAATATGTCGGTTCTCTGGCGACTGACGGCAGCCTGACCTTTGAGCATCATGGCGTTGTCAGGACGGTGCGAATTGAGCGCATGAACATCGAGGAGGAGGCGGCGAAATCGTATCATGCTGAGGACGGCACCGTTTTGCTCGATTTCAACCGCTCTGGAATCCCACTGCTGGAGACCGTTACGAGACCTGACCTTAGATCGCCGTCCGAAGCACGCCATTTCCTCGAATTGCTCAGGCGGACCATGCGATACATCGGCGTCTCATCGTGCGACATGGAAAAAGGAGAGCTTAGGGCAGACGCAAACATATCCGTCCGCCCCGTCGGCTCAGAGGAATTCGGCACGAAGGTGGAGCTCAAGAACCTCAATTCTTTCAAGGCTGTCGAAGAAGGGCTGACCTACGAATACAACCGCCAGATCGAGGTCCTCAAAAACGGCGGAAGGATCATTCAGGAAACGCGGCTCTGGGACGAACATCTGCGTGAAACCCGCTCGATGAGGGTCAAGGAGGAGGCGCACGATTACCGTTACTTCCCAGAACCCGACCTCATGGTTCTCGAACTGCCCGATGGAATGCTTGAGGAGGCGGAGGCCGCCCTGCCCGAACTGCCGGAGGCCAGGAGGAAACGGTTCATCTCGGAATACGGGCTCAGGCCTGACATCGCCGAGGTCATGGTTCAGGAACGGGACATCGCAGACTATTTCGAGGATTTAACTGCGCGCATCGGGGATAGCTCGCTGGCCGCCAACTGGATATCAACCGATGTCATGAGGGTGATGAACGAGATGAAGACCGACATACACGGCTTCCCCATCCCCATAGACGACTTAGCTGAGCTGCTCAAAATGCTCAAGAAGGGCTTGATAACGCACAACATAGCGCGAACGGTTTTTGACAAGATGGTCGCCGGTGAGGGCACAGCAAAGGAGATCATCGAAAGGGAGCAACTCCTGCCGCTATCGGACGAGTCAGAACTGCTCGGTTTCGTCGAAGAGGCGATAAACGCAAATCCGGAGATCGTGGAGAAGTATCGCAAAGGCAAGGTTTCTGTCATTGGCGTCCTCGTCGGATATGTCATGAAAAAGACGCGCGGCAAGGCGAACGCAAAGCGAGTCAAAGAGCTTCTCGAAGAGAAACTTAAGGCCTGACCGGATTTGAAATCTCCTCGCGGATGGCAAAAAGAAGGGGCGGGATGTGACCCGCCCCGTTTTGTTTTCCCGTATCAGGCTGTCTCGAAATTACTTCACGACCTCGATCTTCTGCGTGAATTCGCGGTCTCCAAGCTTCAGCCTCATTATGTAAACCCCGTTTGTCAGGTTGGTCGTCGGGATTACGAGCTCGGAGGTGCTTGGGCCAGCGGTGAATGTGCGCTCATTGACCAGCCTTCCATCAGCCGAATAGAGCTCAAGTTTGGCGCTCCTCTCGACAGGATAGTAGAATTTGACGCGAATCTGGTCGGTAGCAATTGCACTCGCCATGATCAGGCCGCGCCTGCCGTTTGAGCCATCCTCTTCGACGCTGACCGGCGTTATGCGGATGATGTAAACGCCTGAACCACGCGCGGCGACGGTATAGAGGCCTCCGCCGATCGGCTTGACCTCCCACGCCCAGTCGCCGAGCGCCATGCCCGTAACGAACTGGATGTTCGTGGGATCGCTTATGTCATAGACGCAAATTCCGCTGTCTTCCTCAGCGGTAACGACAAATCCGCTTCCCATGTAGCGCGCATCGCGCACCCTGTACCTGCCCGGTATGGAACCGAGAAGCTGCGGGTTAGCGGGATCCGCTATGCTGGCTATGAACAGGCCGGCATCCCAGTTCCCAAGAATGGCAAGGGTGTCGTAGATGTCTATGCCGTAAACATCGTCGTCATCAGTCATGGTGAATATGGTAACGAGTGTTATGGAATCTGGATGTGCGACATTGAGAACCACCATGCCGTCGCTCTTGTCCGCAACGAACAGCAGGGTATCCCTCAATGCAAGTCTGAATGCGTTGCTTCCCGTGTCGTAAGTATCAAGGACAACGGGATTTGTTGGATCGCTTATATCAACAGATGCAACACCATGAGTACCAATAGCAACATAAAGGATATTCCCGTCTCTCAGTGTGGCCTGAGCCCTCGTCGCATTGGCAACGCCAAGTAGCACGGGGTTGGTCGGATCGGCAACATTGTAAATCGGCACACCGTCAGCATTTGCGGAGAGGAACAGCAGGGTATCAGAGAGCTCAACAGACCAGACAAAGCGGTAATATTCAGGTATCTCGACTATCTTTTGAGGAGATGACGGATCGCTTATGTCATAGAGCGCCGCATTGAGGTAAGCGCCGCCGACAGCCATCAGATCACCTTCAACATCCACGCCCCAGACCCAGTTGCCCGTCTTGTAAACATTGACGAGAGAGAGTGCGCCGCTATCCGACATGGCGAGCAGCACGACGCCGCCTTTCTTGTCAGCGGCATAGATGCAGCTGTCCTTGTTCTGAACCCTCCACGTATTGCCATCAGTATCATATCCGCTGATCAAAGTGGGATTTGTCGGATCGGTCACATCGATCGTCTTGACGCCCTTGTTCCAGTCGGATACGACCGCAATGTGATCGCCAACAAGTATCACATCCCAGACATATCCGTCTGTATCATAGCCACCAACGAGATACGGAGTGGTAATGTCAGCCACACTGATGATCGCAAGTCCACCATGTCCTGTCGCTGCGTAGAGGAATGTATCCCTTACAACAACCGTAACGATCTCATGGTCGAGCACGAGTCCGCTGATTTCAACGGGGTTCTGCGGGTCTGCAACATTCAGAATCCTGAGTCCACTGTCCGCCATTGCGACATAGGCTATCGTATCCTGAACATACACGCCAGCGGCAGAAGCACCATCCTGAGCAGGATAGTTACCAACGATTTGCGGATTCGTAGGATCAGTGACATCGATGATGAGAAGTCCGCGAGGCCCATCCGCAAGATATGCGTAATGTCCTGACACATAAACCCATAGAGCCCTGCCGTCATCGAGGCTGTAAATGTTTTCCACCCTTGGATGTGCGGGGTCCGCAAGGTTGATTATGCCGTACCCATAGTCATAAAGCGCTGCAATCATATACTGATCGTTTATCATCGCAAAACTGTGGGGAGAGCCTCCAGGAGCGTCAACATACGAGTAGCCCGTCAGCACCATTGTGTCAGATTGCGATATGTCGTAGGCAAGAACAGCATCGCCTGCGCCGACATACAGGTAATTACCATGCACATAGGTGACATAGGCTGCCCCGAACTCAGCCCGGCCAACAATGTCCATGCTGACCTGAGCGGCAGCCGAACCAACCAACAGCATTGCCCCAAACAACATCAACAACCTTTTCATGGATACCTCCTTTTGTTTTGGGGATCAACCAGTTATGTCTTCCCCGCCATCAATGTTGATCACATTCCCTGTCATCCAGTAAAGGTTATCAGAGGTGAATGTTACGATTGCTTTAGCAACATCCTCGGGTTTCGTCAAACGACCTGATGGATTTCTTTTCAGCGCCTCTTCGATAATTCTATCATGTCCCGGGATTTTTCTCAAAGCCGGTGTATCCGTAACTCCAGCCCTTATGGCGTTCACTGTGATGCCACGAGGCGCAAGCTCAAGCGCAAGCTGCCTGACATGCGATTCGAGAGCTGCTTTGGCTGCTGAGACAGCCCCGTAATACGGTATAACACGCTCGCTGCCCGAACTCGTCATGGCGAATATACGACCGCCTTCTCGCATCAAGCCCCTAATGACCACCTCCTGAGTCCAGTAAACAAGCGTATGCGCCATCACATCCAGGGTCATGTTCATCTGCTGCCTCGTAATCACTTCGCTTCTGTCGTCCGATATGAAAGGCCGCAATGTGCCAAAAGCCAGAGAATGCAGAAGGACTTTAACGATGTTATCATCGGGACTTTCCTCAAAAATGCGCTCTATTTCGTCACACACCTCTTTCCGTTTTTCTTCATCTGCGGCATTTATGTTGAAATAAACGACATCCTGTCCCGATGCACGGAGTTCCTCTATCAACTCGTTGACGACAGGCATGTTCGCCTTTCTGTCAAAATGAACTCCAAATATGTTGAATCCAGCCTTCACAAGCTCTCTGGCCGTTGCGGCGCCAAATCCACTCGATGCTCCGAGAATAAGTGCCCATCTTTTCATAAAAATTATTATAATGCACGGTCAGATGTGGAGCCTGATGCCCAAATTCAAAAATCCCGGCCGTTCGTCGGTCGATTTGACGAGACTTACCCTAAAAATCGTGTAATAATTCATCCTGTTCTTCAACCCCAATTTGATGTTCATCAGCTGGTGTATCCGATAAAGACTCGCCTTTATCATTAGAACCGGCTTACGCATCCATCAGCCGTTTAAATTGCTCAGCTGAATAAATAGATTGACCTCCAATGGAAAGTAGCCCCGAGCTCCATCCTCATTAGCTCAAGCACGGCATTTATGCTCTCCACTACATTTGTCGTATAAGTGTATTTCACCCACCAGCCCAATGCCATCTTATGTGCCTCCATGTCTATCCCAACAGCCACAAATATCGACGCATCCGTTACTTTCCCATTCTCGTCCCTCAGCTTTGCACGATAGGCATCTATAAACACGGCAAGCATCTCTTCGTCCAACGGTGTCTCTTTGGAAAATTGCAGGTGGTTGTATATGAGATTTACAAGCTCATCAACTGACGCCTCACTGTATGGCAGGTTAAGTTTCTCCAATGTGGCCTTAATCCTCGACCTTGAATAGCCGTTAGCAAGGAGAGCAAGCAGGAGGTTGTCAACCCTCTTCCATTTCTCAGGGAGCAGCGATGGTCTGAAAGAATTGCCAAACCTCACTCTCGAAACTTTCGGGTCTAGGTCCCCATGGTCAATTTCAAGGTTCTGTTGTAGAAACCGTTTGCCTGATTATCCGTGTCTAAGGAGAGATAAAAATTTCTTTCAGCGATCATGAAAACATTGAGCAGCTCTTCGAGAAGGGAAAGGATTGTTACTTTTTCACCCTGTTGCATCTTCTGGGATAGTGGTTAGCGATAGCTTTGAATGAGGTTCGAGTGGCGGCTGTTCTTTCCTTTTTCTACCCAAATTGTTCCCCCCCCCCTTTTTATTTTACGCAATTTTTCGCCATGCCCCTTCCCCTCGGTGGAAATTTAAATCAGTGATAATGCCATGGTGAATTAAGACACGATATGAGTTAAAATTGTGACCATGGGAAGGAGAAAGAAATCAGCAAGGGAAAAACTTGAAGGTAAAGAGCCCCAGATCGTTGAGATACCCCAAAAGTTGATAGGGAAGTACGGCATGGGTATGATGCTCATACCTGCGCCTCAACAGATTAAGGAGATCATAAAGTTGATACCGCAGGGCAGGATTATGACAGTAACTCAGATCAGGAACTACCTCGCCAGAAAGTTTCAGGTTGTCACTACATGCCCTCTCGTTACAGGAATTTACATAAAGTTGATTGTTCAAGCTGCGGAAGAAGAGGGAGCGGGCGAACCGATCCCGTGGTGGCGCGTAGTAAAGTCCGACGGAAGTCTCAATCCCAAGCTGCCCGGAGGTGGCCTGTTACAGAAGGAACGCCTCGAAAAAGAGGGGTTGGTAGTCGTCCAGAAGAGAAAAAAACTCAAAGTGGCCAACTTCAAAGACTACCTGTGGGAACCTGAAGAGTGAGGCTGTCCTTCGACGGTTTTTGTTAAATAAAACTGGGGCGTTAGCTGTCTCTAAAGTTAGGTTTATCAACAATGTTTGCTCCAAGCATTCCGTTTCATGGCATACTATCCATGCGAAACGGGACAAAATTTATACCTCAACATCAAAATCTCGGAGGGTGTCACCAAATCGTCCCTCGTAGACCAACAATATACTGATTACGAATTTTACAATTTAAGTTTTACAATTTTGCCCTTGACAAAATAAATTATTTGTGTAATTGTTTTGTTCTAACAGTACTGGTGAAATATAAAAAATGTAAGATGTGGTTAATTTAGTATGGTGAGGGCATAAAACAAACAAGGAGGTAGATCATGTGGAGCACATGGCTTAACTTTGTGCTGGGTGCATGGCTGATAATTGCTTCGTTCATACCCGGAATCGTGGGGAACAAAACCGCAAGTCTCTGGAACGACCTCATCGTCGGCATACTTGTCGCTATCTTCGCTTACTTCTCCACTCGCGCCAAAAAATCGATGTGCTGGATTAATTTCATCGCGGGTCTGTGGATGATCGTGGCGGCATTTATTCCTGGAATAGTCGCCTCCAAATCCGGCAATTTCTGGAACGATCTCATCGTCGGCATAGTAATTGTTGTAGTGGCGGTATGGGCATCCCTCGCAAAGCCAAGCGAAGGGTAATTTTTACGAGGACAAGAAACATCTTTAAGAGGGGCGGGGTTTCCGCCCCTCAACTTATTTCAAGGCAAAGTGCTGTGCACGAATTTGAGAAATATTCTTTATGGTGGTTTGCTTTAACTTCTTGTCAAATAATATTTTATCGGTGATGGAGGTTGCTCACACAACATCAAATATTTTATCATTAGGCTCCTTGTAGATAAGAATATGAAAAAACCATCATAACGGAGGTTTGTAGCCATGAACCTTACACAAAAGATCCTTCGGGCTCACCTCGTCGAAGGGAAGCTTGAGCCCGGGGAGGAAATAGCCATAAAGATAGACCAAACCCTCACCCAGGACGCCACCGGCACAATGGCTTACCTTGAGCTGGAGGCTATGGGGGTCCCGCGTGTGCAGACCGAGCTGAGCGTGAGCTATGTGGACCACAACACACTGCAGACCGACTTCCGAAACGCCGATGACCACCGCTATCTCCAATCGGTAGCTGCCAAATACGGCATCTATTTCTCCAAGCCCGGCAACGGGATCTGCCATCAGCTTCATCTTGAGCGATTTGCCGTTCCGGGCAAGACACTGTTGGGCAGCGATAGCCACACACCGACGGCGGGCGGCATCGGCAGCCTTGCAATCGGAGCTGGTGGACTTGATGTCGCTGCTGCCATGGCGGGGGAACCTTTCTATCTTAAAATGCCGAAGGTTGTGAAGGTTTACCTGACCGGCAAGCTCAGACCTTTCGTTTCAGCCAAGGATGTCATCCTTGAACTCCTGCGTCGTGTCGGAGTTAAGGGTGGCGTCAACAAGGTTTTTGAATATGTTGGGCCGGGCGTGAAAACCCTCTCGGTGCCCGAAAGAGCCACCATCACCAACATGGGAACCGAAACCGGTGCAACCACATCCATCTTTCCATCGGACGAAATCACAAAGGCCTTCATGGATGCACAGGGTAGAGGTGATCAATGGGTGCCGCTTGAGCCCGACCCGAATGCAGAATACGATGAGGTCATCGAAATTGACCTCTCGGAAGTTGAACCAATGGTCGCATTGCCGCACAGTCCCGGCAATGTCGTGCCTGTCAAGGAGGTGGAGGGCCTCAAAGTTGATCAAGTCATCGTTGGAAGTTGCACGAACTCTTCACTTCGCGACCTCAAGATAGTGGCCAACCTTCTGAAAGGCCGCAAGGTTCACCCTGAAGTCAGCATGGCACTCTCACCCGGCTCCCGTCAGGTCGTCTTGCACCTCGTCGAGACCGGCGAGATGAAATACATCATTCAGGCAGGCGTGCGCGTGCTTGAAAACGCCTGCGGCCCGTGTATCGGCATGGGA
>JALVZN010000098.1 GCA_027037615.1 Caldifarciminota bacterium
AACCATATCCGGATTCGACCCCATCAGGCGTGAGATTGCGAGGTTGGCGCTCGAGAAGCTCATTCAGGACGGCAGGATACATCCCGCACGCATAGAGGAGGTTGTCGCCCGCGTCAAAAGCGAATTTGACGATTATGTCAAGATGATCGGGGAGGAAACCGTGCTTGAGCTCGGCATCGGCGGCGTCCATCCCGAACTCCTCACCATAATCGGCAAGATGAAATTCCGCACAAGCTACGGCCAGAACCTGTTGCAGCACTCCAAAGAGGTTGCTCGGCTGGCCGGCATAATGGCTGGTGAGTTGAACCTGAATGTTGACCTCGCAAAACGGGCAGGTCTCCTGCACGACATCGGCAAGACGGCCGAGCAGGGACAGGAAGGCCCGCATGCGCTGATCGGGGCACAGATGGCAAAACGCTATGGCGAGAACGAGATCGTGGTCAATGCGATAGCCTCCCATCACGGCGATGTCGAACCGCAATCGGTGATAGCCGTGATCGTGGCTGCGGCGGACGCCATATCAGGTGCGCGCCCCGGAGCGAGGCGGGAAAGCCTCGAAGCCTACATCAAACGCATCGAAAAGCTCGAGGAGATAGCGGCAGGTTATCCGGGCGTCGAAAGGGCCTACGCAATACAGGCAGGCCGCGAACTGCGCGTCATCGTGGAGGCGGAAAAGGTCTCGGATGTCGCAGCTTTTGAGCTCGCACGGGAGATAGCTCACAGGATCGAGCAGGAGCTGGAGTATCCGGGACAGATCAAGGTCACCGTCATACGCGAGATGCGGGCGGTGGAATACGCCAAGTGACCACATGAAAGGAACTTTAAATGGTCAGGATACTTTTCATCGGAGACATAATGGGCAAACCGGGCAGGCGTGCCGTGCGCGAACTTCTGCCCACGCTCAGGATGGAATACGGCCTTGACTTCATCATCGCCAATGTGGAAAACAGCGCAGGCGGAGCAGGCTTAACGCAGAAAATCTACAAAGAGCTCGACTCATACGGCATCGATGCCATGACAGGCGGCAATCACATCTGGGATAAGCGCGAAATATTCAAGCACATCGATGAATTCAAGAAGCTCGTCCGCCCGATAAACTATCCTCAGGGCGTTCCCGGCTCAGGTTACAGGATCTTCATCTCCGACAACGGCGTCAGACTGGCCGTCATAAGCGCCATGGGCAGAATTTTCATGCAGTGCCTCGAAAACCCTTTCCGCGTGCTGGACGAAACGATCAAAAAACTCGACACAAAGCTGATAATCGTGGATTTTCATGCCGAAGCGACATCGGAAAAGCAGGCGATGGGCTATTTCCTCGACGGCCGCGTCTCCGCGGTCCTCGGAACCCACACACATGTCCAGACGGCTGATGAACGGATCCTCGATAATGGAACTGCATACATCACCGATGTCGGCATGACAGGCGGACTTAACGGGGTCATCGGCGTTAAAAAAGGCATCATGATCGACAGGTTCATCAGGGGCATTTCGGACAGGATGGAGCCCTCGAAATCCGGCATCGCCCTGCAGGGCGTGTTCATCCAGATAGACGACAGCACCGGGAAAGCCGTTGAAATCAAAAGAATTACCGAGCCGTTGAAAACCTGAGCTTATAACCACAACCATGCAGATACTGACCCTTAAAGAGCTCGGCAAATTTGAATTCGGCACATCGATAACGGACGGCGGATTTGACGGCATCCATGTCGGACACAAAAAAATCATCTCCGAGACGATAAGGCAGGCGCGGGAGAATGGCCTGAAAAGCGTGCTCGTCACATTCCGCAGGCCACCGCGCCTGTTTTTCAATCCGAACCAGAAGCTGCTCACCACGCTGGAGGAGAAATTGGAGATCATTGCCGCACTGGGCATAGATTATGTGCTGTTGCTCGATTTTCCCGAAATTCGCGGGCTCGAAGCCGAAGATTTCATACAGGAGATCATCATCGACCGATTGAACGGCAAAAGGATCGTGATAGGCTACAACCACCACTTCGGGCACGGCGGAAGGGGCAACGCTCAGCTGCTGTTGCAGAACATCGAGAGATGGCGCCTGTTCATCACGGTGGTGCCCCCGATCTTCGTGAATGGATTTCCGGTAAGTTCCACATTGATAAGGCAATTCGTTGCGAAAGGACGGCTCGAAGATGCGGCGATGTGCCTTGGACGCCCCTATTTCGTCACAGGCGAGGTCGTCAGGGGATTAAATCTCGGTAGCAAGATCGGTTTCCCGACGGCCAACCTCGATGTCCCGAACGATAAGCTACTGCCAGCCAACGGCGTGTATGCCGCACATTGCTATGTGGATGGCGCCCGCTACCCGTCAGCCGTTTTCATAGGCCATGCGAAAACCCTGAAGAAGGACGCCGACCGTTCAGTTGAAGCACACATAATCGGATTTTCAGGCGACCTTTACGGCAAAAAAATCAGATTGGAATTCGTCAAAAAGTTGAGGGACGAAAAGACCTTCCCGTCAACAGAAGAGTTGAAAGAGCAGATAAATCGGGATGTTCAGACGGTCTCAGAGCTCCTTTCAGCCTGAATTTTTACACTTTTCCTCCTCGTAAGCCGCTATTTTTGAGATTCGCCTTTCGTGACGCCCGCCTTCAAACTCCGTGTTCAGGAACAGGTCAACCGCTTTGTATGCCTTTTCGGGTTCCATATAGCCGCCCGGCAGGCACAAAACATTGATGTTATTGTGTTTACGCGCAAGCTCAGTCAAATTCGGGATGTAAATCAGGCCAGCACGCACGCCTTTGACCTTGTTTGCGGTTATGGACATGCCCACGCCGGTCATGCAGATAAGTATGCCGCGATCCGCATCGCCTTTTGCCACAGCTTCCGCCACCGGGATGGCGTAGTCCGGATAATCCACGGATACCTCATCGGTGTCTGTGCCGAAATCGATAACCTCCACGCTTTTGCCCCTGAGGTATTCAATTATCGCCGATTTCAATCTGTATCCTCTGTGATCGGCTCCGATTGCAACTTTCATGATTTTCCTCCTGTTGAGTTCAAATTTTTGATGCTGCTAAGCATAAGGTAAATGCCGGCAAACAGGAGCCACGCATGGAGCCATCCCTCTATGACCCCGTCTTTGCCGACATAAAGCCTGTTTTCAAAGAAAAATGTGATGTCGATCAGGGCGAGGAACATGATGCCGCCCGACGCCACAGCCTGAAATGCGAAGGCAAGCCGTGTCTTCCGCAGGTGAAGGATAAACGCCACGCCCATTACGATCGCAAAGAAGATGTCAGCCAAAGGGAACGAGAGCTCCCACTTCAACCAGCATGGCTCCGTTTTGGCAAAAAGTGTCCCCGATTGGAGCCCCAATGTGGCAAAAAATATGCCCCAATAAACGAGGATCCCGATAGCCGTTGCGGCGAGTATGAATTTATCGACCGTGTTGCCTTTCATGGCATTTCACCTCACATCATGCCGATCGCCATCTGAGCGAACGGCGATTTGGGGTAATTCGTCACAAGTTCATCGTAAACCCTCTGGGCAAGCTCCATGTTGCCTGTCTCAAGCGCTGTCCTGAACGCATACCACAGCGCCATCGGCCTGTATTGGCCTGTCACTTCCATGAAAGCCTTAATCGCGGAGGAATCCCGTCCCATTTTCAAAAGTATCGTGCCCTTAAGGATTTTGAGGTTATCGCGCATGGAAGGGCTGAGTGTATCCTGAGCGAGTATGGCGTCCAGCGAGTCGAGGGCATGGATGTATCTCCTGCAAATTGTTGCCTTCTCCACATCGAACAACCTGAAAAATGTGAGCGAATCGTTCATGAGCGCATAGCTCCTCAGCCTCAATGCGGTCAGAACCATGGAGGATTCAGGAGCCACGGTGAGAAGCGAATCGAACAGCTCGAATGCACCCGACCTCGTCGTGTCCATCTCCAGAAGGCACAGTCCCTTGTAGAAATAGACTTCGGGAACCGGTTTGGGGAATTTGAGGTCAACTATCCTGTCGCAATTCCCGTTGCAGAACCACACTGGCAACATCTCCCTCGACGAAACCCCAATCCCATCAAGCACGGAATCGCCGAGCGTGATCGCCACCTCGATGAGCTTCTTTTTCGCCTGTATTTTGCCCGTCTTTGCGACGGATCTGAGGTATGGGATTGCAAGGGAAGTGTCTCCAAGCGCAAGGTAAGAGATTCCGACGATATACATCGCTTCGACGGTCTGTGGCCCGTAGGTGCTTGCGAGTTTCAACGCATATTCGTAATCGCGATTGTCAAACGCAATTTTGGCAAGCGAAAGTCTATCGATACCAAAGGAATCCGCAATCTCGATGGCTTTATCCTTCTCACCTCGCTCGAAAAGCCTCTCGGCTATCAATTGATAGCCGAGTTTGGTTTCAGGATGGCTCCTCTGCCATTTCATTATTATCTGATCGACCTTTTCGGGCGAGAGCATCATGTCGAACTTCTTAACTCGTCGGACGAAGTATGAAGAAGGGGATCTCTCATTCCTTCTGGAGTTCAAAAACTCATAAACGGCGTCTTCCTGCTTGCCCTCCCTTTGATAGACTATGTAAAGGATGTCGGAGAGCATGTAGGGGTTGTGCATCTTCTTTCGGAAATGCTTTATCAGCAACTCGCTCAGTTCGTTTTTGTTCTTACCGAGAAGGGCGAAAGCAAATCTACGAATTAACTGCTCCCGCTGTCTTGGAGGCTGTTGGAACACAACGGAATCGGCGAATGAGATCAATTTCTGCGTATCAGATTTCTCGGCGAGCTGGTTAAACTGCTTCCACTGCTGGGCATTCAGACCAGCAGTTATGAACAATGCTAAAAGAAGCGGATTCATAAGCCGAGTTCCTCAGATATGGATTGCATCGCTTTGAGGCATATCTCTAAAAATTCATCAAGGGACAGGCCTATCTTTTCGATGCTCCTCATCTGGTCGCGATTAGCGCCTGCCGCAAATCGCTTCTCTTTGAACCGCCTTTTCAGGAAGCCGAGGTCGATGTTGGCAAGCTTCTTGGTGGGATGCATCAACGCCGCCGCAACGATAAACCCAGTCGTGGGGTCAACGGCATAAAGTGCCTGCTCAAACTCGTTCTCTATCTCCTTTTTGTCAGCATGTGCGAGTATGGCGTTCAGCACCTCCTCATCGTCGTAGCCAAGCTCCCTGAGGATCTCGACCGTCCTGATCGCATGCCTCGGATAGTCGTCGTATGTCTCATCGTAATCGAGGTCGTGGAGGATGCCGGCGATCTCCCACCTGTCAGGATCTCCGTTAAATCTCTCAGCGAGTGCCCTCATGCAGGCGCCTGTGGCAAGCATGTGCTTAATCAGGTTCTTTTTCTTAACATGCTGTTTAACGAGCTCAAGTGCCTTCTCTTTCGTCATCTCCATGTTTTTCCCTCCTGATTGGCAAAAGTTGGCTATCATTATAGCTCAACATCGACCCGTGTGGCGGCGATGATTTCACAGACCGGCAATTTGTGGTTATCATTTTAACACTCAGGAGGAGAGAGATGCTGAAGATACTCTTTGCGATGAAACTCCATGTCGTAGCCGCCAACATTGCCCTCGCATGCCTCCTTCTGGTGCCTTTCGTGGCGAAATTGGGGAAGGAAAGGCTGACAAAGCTGTTCGCCGTCCTCGCATTTGTTTTCATGACCGTAACGGCGATTGTCGGGGGCTATTGGTATGTAACCTATTACCCCGGCATCAAAAAGCTGATCGTGGCGGGCAATTACGGCTGGACGCACAAATTTTTCATGGAGGTCAAGGAACACCTGTTCTTCCAGATCTATGCGCTTGTAGTCACGGTGGCTTTGCTATCTTTCAGCGATATAGGCACTTCTGGTGGTAAAGACCTGGTGATAAAAATTGCGCTCTCGGCTGTGGTTCTCATTCTGCTTGTCAACATCTTCGGTCATATCGTAAACATAGGCGCTGAAATAGCCATTACATCGGGAGGTTGAACATGGAAAGGCTTTCCTGCATCGGTTCATCTGCTTCTGTCGCAACCGGAATTGTTGCGGCCTTGAACGGGCTTATAGTGATCCTCAAGGATGAGCTCCATTCCTTCAAATCGGCAATCTCAACACTTACAGGACACCACTGGACATCCCATGCGCTCATACTCGCCATCGTTTTTGCGATCGTGATGGCCTCAGGCTGCATGCTGAAGCTCAAACTCAGACCGACGACAGCATGGAAATGGGTTCTTTTGGGGAACATAATCGGCCTTGTGACGATAACGGGCTACTACCTGCTTGTCATTTAGTCAGCGGCGCAATCGTCCCCGAATAACGGCTCGACGACTTTCGGGACTGCCCTCCTTTGACGTTGGAGGGAATTGCTTTTTAGCGGCACGCTGGTGGCTTTGGGATGCGTGCCCTCTTTATCAAAACTCACATTAACAAACATTTAAGATTTTTATCAAACATAAGTTGCAATTTGCCTCTAATTTCCCATCTCGCAGTTCTAATAACATCAAAAAATGCCAGCACTAAATCTGAATACCCCCATCCTGCCTTGACATATTGAGCCCGCATAAATAACCTTAATTGCTGAATTCTGGAATTAACATGGAGTTCAGGAGGTGAAATTTACATGCGGATAGACAAATTCACTGAGGCGGCGAAGGATGCGTTGATGAGGGCACAGGCAGCGACATCGGAAATCGGCGGTTCTCAGATCGATGTGGAACACATCCTGTGGGCACTCGTGACTCAGGAGAACGGAGTTGTTCCGCAGATACTTGAAAAGATCGGCGTAACTCCGGATGTCATTAAGTTCCATTTGAGCACATCGCTTCCGTTCAGGATATCAAGGACATCGAAGCCCAACTTTAACAACGAGATATCTCTCGGCCCCAATCAGCTTTTTCTGACATATTCGGCAATAAATGTCTTGAATGAAGCTGAGGCAGAGGCCCAAAAGTTTGGCGACGATTACATTACGACAGAGCATATTTTCCTCGCAATTCTTGAGCATGGCGGGCGGGTCTCACGGATGCTCGCCTCCCTTGGCATAACGAGGCCAAAATTTGTCCGAGCAATGGAGGAAATGCGTGCAGGCGGCAGGGCAACCGGTCCGAATGCGGAATCGAGCTACGATGCCATCAAAAAATTTTCGATCGACATCACGAAAATGGCGGAAGAAGGCAAACTTGACCCATTAATCGGGCGCGAGGAGGAACTGAACAGGCTCATCCAGATTTTGATGCGCAAGACGAAGAACAACCCCGTGCTGGTCGGCGAGCCCGGCGTCGGCAAAACGGCCATAGTTTACGGTCTCGCCCAACGGATAGTTGACGGCAAAGTGCCCGAATTCCTCAAAGGTAAGCGCTTGATCGAGTTGGACATGGGCGCACTCGTTGCAGGCACCAGATACAGAGGCGATTTCGAGGAGCGGATGAAAAGCGTCATTCGTGAGGTCAAATCGAAGAAGGGCGAGGTTATCCTCTTCATCGATGAGCTGCACAATGTCGTCGGCGCAGGCTCGGCGGAAGGCACACTTGACGCAGCCAACTTGCTGAAACCCGCACTCGCATCCGGCGAGCTCAGGCTCATAGGCGCCACCACGCTCGACGAATACCGCGAGAGGATCGAGGCGGACGGCGCACTCGAAAGGCGGTTCCAGCCGATCTTCATCGAAGAGCCCAACTTTGAGGAGACCATCGAGATACTCCGAGGACTTAGACCGAGATACGAGGAACATCATGGCGTCAAAATACTTGACGAAGCGATAGAAGCAGCTGTCAGGCTTTCGCAGCGATACATTAACGACAGATACCTGCCGGACAAGGCGATCGACCTGTTGGATGAAGGGGCGTCGCTGGTGAGGCTGAAGATGTTCGATTTACCGGACGACCTGTCCGAAATCGCTGATCAGATCTCGGAGTTAGAGAAACAGCGCAGAAAGGCACTGAAAGAGGAGGATGACCTGCTCGCCGAACAGCTCAAATCGCACATAGCCGACCTGAAAGAGGTCTTTGAGAGGAAACACAGACAATGGATCGAGGAAAACGGCATCGCTCAAGTGGTGGACGCTGAGATCGTGGCGGAGGTCGTTTCCGAGTGGACCGGCATCCCCGTGTTCAAACTCATCGAGGATGAGAGCAAGAAATTGATGCGCATGGAAAAGGAGCTGCAGAAGCGGGTCATCGGACAGGAGGAGGCGATAAGGGTCGTCTCCGACGCCATCAGGCGCTCAAGGGCTGGACTGGCCGATCCAAACCGGCCGATCGGAGTTTTCCTGTTCATCGGGCCAACAGGCGTGGGCAAGACGCATCTCGCGAGGCAGCTTGCGTGGTTCCTGTTCGACGACGAGGAGGCCCTCATTCGGATAGACATGTCCGAATACATGGAAAAGCATTCGGTCTCCAGACTTATCGGTGCACCACCCGGCTACATCGGCTATGAGAAAGGCGGCCAATTGACCGAAGCCGTCAGGAGAAGGCCGTATCAGGTCATCCTTTTTGACGAGATCGAGAAGGCTCACCCCGATGTCCTCAATGTCATGCTCCAGATATTCGATGCCGGACGGCTGACGGACGGTCAGGGACATGTCGTCGATTTCAAAAACACCGTAATAATCATGACATCAAACCTCGGCACTTCGTTCTACCGCTCATCAGTCAGGATAGGATACACGAGTGCGGATGAAACCGAGGAGCTCGAGGTTCGAGAGCAGATAATGAGGGAGCTCAAGAGGCAGTTCCGCATGGAATTCCTCAACAGGATAGACGAAATCGTGTTCTTCAGGCAACTTACACTCGATGAAATCAAAAAGATAACCCGCCTTGAACTGGAAAAACTTGCGGAAAGGCTGTCCGAAAAGGGGATCGCCATCAAAGTCGAGGAGTCGGCCGTCGAAGCCCTTGCAGAGAGAGGCTACGACAAGCTCTTTGGTGTAAGGCCGCTCGCAAGGACGATACAGAGAACCATAACCACGGAACTGTCCAGATTGCTGATATCCGGAAAACTAAAGGATGGGGATGAGGTTACCGTCTCGGTTGACGAAGACGGCAATTTCAAATTTGATGTCAAAAAGTCCGTCAGGATAGGCTTTTCAGATATGGCCTTTTCCGAATCCTGACCTAACTTGAAAATCCAACAGGAGGCTTTAAACCATGGTTAACATTTTACTATCAATCGCATTGATGTCCTATCTCAAGCCCGTTCCGAACTGGGAAGTCGGCTTTTTCATCGATCCGATAGCCTACGGCCTCTCAATTCAGAAAAATTTTAACTCCGCCGTGGGTTT
>JALVZN010000099.1 GCA_027037615.1 Caldifarciminota bacterium
CGAATGCACCTTACGGGGCAAGGACCACATTGAGATTGGTCTATTCGTGGGAAAACGCAAACACCGACACGGTCAGCTACACCGTGAGGATCGCATCGCCAGAGCTTGAGGTTCTGGATTATCGCTTCTCATCGGTGTTGCATTGCGGCGATGGCGTGCTTCAGGTGGAAATAGTGAATTCGGGGCATGCGCCGTCCAATGAGATCTGGCTCAGGCCTGTGATCTCGGACAGCCGTTTGTCGTTACAGCCGGATTCGGTGAACCTGCAATCGGTCAACCCCGGCGATACGGTTTCCGTGACCTTCGATTTCCATGTGGATTGCTCCGTTCCACAGCCCTATTTCGTCAGGCTTCAGATTCTGCCGTTCTCGGACACATTGTGGCTGTCCACAGGCTATGACGGCTACGCATTCGACTTTGAGGGGAGCAACGACGGCTGGACGCTGGAATCTCCATGGCATGTCAGCAGTTACAGGCACGAGACAGGGACATCAAGCCTTTACTGTGGCAACGAAAGCAGCCACTCATATCCGCCCAACTTTGTGGCAACGGCTTACTCGCCGTGGCTGACGGTCGGCGTCAGGCCCATCCTTGAGTTCAGCAGCTGGTTCGAGACGCAGGCTGGATGGGATTTCTGCGTGGTCGGGTTCAGGACTGAGATGGATACGGTTTTCCACTACCTCACGAGCTTTGACGGGCCATCGAACGGCTGGGAGACATTCAACATCCCGATCAACGGAGTTGCGCCCGGAGAAGGGATAAGGCTCGCATTCACATTTTACAGTGAGGATAACGACTATCAGCTCGAAGGCTGGTATATCGACAATGTCCGCCTGTATTCTGATGCGCTAAGCCCAAGTGATGTTGCGGAGGTGATTTATCATCCAATCGATGCGGATTTTGTCAGGCTCGAACAGATTGGCAACTCGATTCGTGCGTCGTGGGACGGATGCGTGGATGAGATCAGGGTTTACAACTCGGCGGGCAGGCTGGTCGCCATGCGGAAGATTGCCGAAAACGGGCGCGAGGCGGTCATCCCGATGTCGAATTCGCCGTCAGGGATCTATTTCGTCCTGCTCAAAGGCAGGCGGTTTGTCGCCCAAAAGGGCATCCTATTCCTGAGGAAATAACGAAATTCTGGAGGAAACTGTTTTGTCAAAAACGCTTTACATCTTCGAGGTCAGCGGCTTACATCACGATTGCCTTCAGAGTGTGCTTGAGCTGGCGTTGGAGGCGAAAGGCCTATCGGATGCACCGTTTGACTCCATTGAGGTCGTTACGAGGTCGATTTACCTTGAAAAACTCTCGCCGCAGGTCGTTCAAAGCGCCAGAGATGCAGGGGTTAAGTTTCACATACTTGCGGCTTCGGTCGAGTCGCACAAAGCGGGCGGCATACTCGGCACCTTGAAATTTCAACGAGAGCTGAAGAGTGCGCTCTGGCGGGAATACAGGGAGCAAGTGCGGCCCGAATCGGGAGATTATGCGGTTTTCGTAACGGCTGAGATGTTCATCTCGCCGCTCATGTCGAAGATCGCCTCAGACCTGAAATCAAAGGGCGTCAAGCTCATCCCGATGGTGCACAACACCTTCATCTACTTCCCTGATGTCGTGGCGGACAGCGACATGCCGGCGATCGCAAGGTATTACCTCAGCGGATACGAGATCGTGGTGGACAAATTCGGCAAGTTGGGCGAAAAAATCGTGCTCCTCAGGAAGAAACACCTCAACAGCCACACCCGAAAGATAGGGGAAATGGCCGACGGGTTCCTACTGCCGTCGCTCCACATGGAGATGCCCGAAACCGGCAGGCTCGTCATGAAGCTCCTGACCCGATTTCCGCACCCGGAAATGCTCGACAGGCGGGAAAGGCTTGTGGAACAGCTCAAAAACGCGGCCCCTGTGAGGCTGACAGTTCCGGGACAGGTGAGCGAAAAGAGGCGAAACTACGATGTGGTGCTGGACGCGGTCGAGGCAAATCCCGACCTCCCGCTCGAACTCGTCCTTCTCGGCAGGCTCGTGTCGAAACCGCTGAAACGACGCATCGAAGCGATGCCCGACGATGTAAGAAGGAAGATTAAGACTTTCAACGATTTCATTGACGAAAACCTCTATCTGGAGACGGTCATGAACTCGCATTACCTGCTCATGCCGATAATATTCCCCTACGGCAGGTTTAAAACGACTGGCGGCATAGGCGACGGTATCAGCATGGGCGTGCCCATCGTCCTGCCATCGGGCATGATAGACAGGGACATCATGCCACACATCCAATTTGAGATGGATTTGCTCGCCGATAAACTTGCGGAGCTAATGGATTTGTCGAACTATCAGGAAATCTCGAAGGAGATGCTCGAATTCGCAAGAAAACACACGATAGACAGGGTTGCGGCGGAATTCAACGAATTTCTGGGGAGGATCGGGTCATGAAGGGCAGAATTTGCATCCTTTCGGGCAGGGAACACCCGAAAAACGAGCGTTTTTACCTCAAAATTGGCAGGACACTGCGCAAATGGGGTTATGACATCGTGATCATATCGCGCTGGGAGCTGCCGCCTGACGACATGGGCATAAAGTTCAAGAAGTTCAATCGCAGCAGCAACCCGATCTGGGGCAAGCTAACCACTGTGACCGGGCTTGTCAGGGCAGGGATGGCCGAAGACGCCGACATCTATCAGGTGCACAACGGCGACTCATCGCTCCTCGCAGCCGTGATAATCAAGTTCCTCAAGCGATTGAAAGGCAAGCGTGTAAAGCTCGTGTATGACGCCGATGAATACTGGCCCGGATACCGCGCCGACCTCGTGCCACGCATCCTGAAACCGATCATCCGCTACCTCGCCACACAGTGGGAACATCTGGCCTTCAACTATTCCGACGCCGTGATAACGGCAAACACCATCCAGAGGGGCAGATTCCTTGTGTGGGATCGCACCAAGAACATGGAAGTGCTCTACTCCTACCAGCTGAAATCGCTGATCCCCGACGAATTTCCGAAAAAGGATCCCAGACTCGTTGTTTACACGGGCAACTTAGCGATAGAAAGGGACATGCACTACCTTCTGTCGCTCCCCGAATTGATCGAGGATTTCAAGCTGCTCGTCATGGGACGTCCGGCCTCGCCCAAACTCAAGCCTGTGATCGACGAATTGATAGGCAAGCTGTCGCCCGAAGCGCGGGAGAGGCTCGATTATCCCGGCATGCTCCCTTACGAGGAGAGCGTGAGGCGGATGCGCAAGGCGATGATAGGCATCATCCCGTATCTGCCATACAGCGAAAACAATGTGCTGGCCGGCCCGCCGCTCAAACTTTTCCAGTTCCTCGCAAACGGCATAGCTGTGGTCGCCTACGACCTGCCTGAGATCAGGCGTATATTGATGATGACCGGGGCCGGAATCGTCGTTCCGTCAGGCGACCGTGAGGCGTTCACCGAAGCCATAAAATCCCTGCTTCGGAACCCGGAAAAGGCCATCGAAATGGGCAGGAGGGGATACGAGATCACAAAGAAATTCCTCAACTGGGAGGATGCGAGCGTGCCTGTCCTGCGATACATCTACGAAAGGCTCGATAAGTGATGCCATGACGGCGTAAGTTCGGATAAATTGGAAACTTGAAATCGTAGCTGCGATGTGATACCGTTTTAATGTCTAATTTTTGAATGGATTGAATGAACTCTGACCTGAAATAAATTTTGAGGGGTGAGTTTTATGAGACCCGAGCGAATCTTAACGGAGCTGGGTTACGATGGCTTCAGGCCGGGCCAGCTGGAAGCCATCGACATGGTTATGCAGGGCCAGCAGTTGCTTGTCCTCCTGCCAACAGGCTACGGAAAGAGTTTAATCTACCGCACGATTTCAAAGCTGATAGATGGCGTTACATTCGTGATCTCGCCTCTTATCTCCCTGATGAAGGATCAGGTCGATTTCACGATGAAGTTCGACCCTCGATGGGGGACATCCATAAATTCATCGCTTGACCCGTCCGAGAGAAGGGAAAGGATCTGGAAGGCTGCAAATGGCTTTTACAAAATGATTTACATTGCGCCTGAGAGGCTCAGGACGGCTGAATTTGCTGCGATGATGGAACATCTTGCGCCTGAAATGCTTGTTGTGGACGAGGCGCACTGTGTGAACCTGTGGGGACACGATTTCAGGCCCGACTACCTCCTGATCAAGAGGTTCAGGCCGAAATTCAAGCGGTTTATGGCGCTCACGGCGACGGCATCGAAGCGTTCGGTTCGAGAGCTGATCGACGACCTCGGCGGCGAGTTGCACATCCATCGCCCCGTGCCGGTCGTCAGGACGAACTTCAACTTTGAGATATTCGAAACGGAGAGCGTTGAAAGGAAACTGCTGCTCCTGTCGAGAATTATGAAGCGGGACTATGGGAGCGGGATAATCTACACGACAACGAGGCAGGAGGCCGACTTTGTGGCTGATTTCCTGCGAGAGCTCGGCCTCAAGGCGACCTCATACCACGCCGGTCTGGGGCCTGAACAGAGGTCATCCCGTCAGGACGCCTTCATGCGCGGCGATGTCAGGTTTGTGGCAGCCACGACAGCATTCGGCATGGGCATCGATAAGCCTGACATCGACATGATCCTGCACTGGAGCGTCCCGGAGTCGGTTGAGGCATACTATCAGGAGATCGGTCGAGGCGGACGGGACGGCCGTCCGGTCGATGCGATCCTGTTCTTCTCAGAAGACGATGTTGAGCGCAGGGAGGCCATGATAAAGACCGCTATGCCTTCACCTGAGACGGTAAACTCAATGTTCAACTGGATCGTGAAAAACGGAAAGTGGTTCAACGACGAGATCTTATTCGATCCTGAAGCCATCCTGCATGTCACGGATTACGACCCCACGATGCTGCGCATCGCTATGTCGATCATGGAAGCGGCCGGCGCCGTAGAGTGGAAAGAGAGCGTCACATCAAAACTCGTGGTGAGCGAAAGGGGCAGTTCCCACGAGGTTGACATACTGGAAAGGGCTGATACAACGGGCGAATCGCCGTTCGAGATCGAAAAGGGAATCTGGCTCGCCCATTTTCAGGAGGGTCTGGACCTGAAACAGACCGGGCCGTCGTTGATGCGCGTGTCGTGGAAAAGCTATGTCATGGCCGATGCCTTCGCAGAGATAATCGATCGCATCACAAAGGCCAAACTGGACAGGCTTCAGGACATGACAAAGCTGGTGAATTTCGCAGGGCACTCATCGCCTTTGACATACCTCAAAGACTACTTCAATGAGACCACAAAACCAGTTCCGCCCGAAGACGGGATAAATTCCATTGTGGTGGATCAGGCCTTCAAAATGAGGCCGAGACCATCGGGTTTCCCCGATCTCAACAGTGCCCCTTTGCCGCCGACCGGTTCAGGCAGCCGTTTCGATGCCATGCGGCGGTTGGTCTCCAGAGTGACGGGATTTTTGGCGCACCTGCTTGGAACGCAATCACATGAGGGTGGCGCGTCGATCAGGAAGCGGGTCCAGCGCGCGGAGGCTCATCATCGCCAGCCGCTCAATCGAAAAGTGCACGGTTCAAGGCTGGACAGGGCTCCACACTCGATCCGATATGCTATCTCACGCATCAAGGACAGGAAACGCCGTCTCTCAAGACATCGATTTTCCAGAAAAGAGCTTGGCTTTGTTCGGGATTTTATGCGCAGAGAGCATCCGACAGAGTTGGGCAGCAGGCTGTTTCACGGCTACATCATCGACTACAAATACACCTTTTCGGCGGAGCAGGGCAGGGTCTTCTCGAACACCTACAAGGCCTTGATGAAGCTCAGGAGTTGCAGGAGCTTGTGGAGCAGGGACTATTTCGCCATGAGGGTGAGAGAACTTCTCGACCGATTTGATGAGAAGGGCGTCCTCGTGCCTGTGAGAAGGGGAGAGAGCGACTGCGATGTGTTAAAGCTTATCATCGAATCCGTCTCCCGCGAAACCGATTGGCCATCTGCGGAGCTAAGTCAGCTCAGGAAGGGCGATTTTGCGGTGTTGCTCTTCGATGAATTCGACGAGTCGAGGGGCACGATGGAGCTGCTTGAGCGCGCGCACAGGGTGACCGGCAGAACTCCGGGCGTCATAGGGCTGGTTTACAGGAGGTGAGCTCCCCAACAGGCGGGCGGCCCGTCAGGGAGCAATGAAGTCATTTTTTCACGCCATAAACTTTTGCATACCTGCCGTTTCCGTAATTGGAAAGCATCTGCTCCTGCGTCTTGCCGTTGTAGGACGGATCCAGCATATCGATGACGCGCGGTGCGAACTCGATCGGCGGTTTGGCGCCGCCAAATGCCCACTGCTCCGGCAGGCTCTTGACCGCTCTGATGTTATCCTCACCATAGCCATCCTGACTTGCAACAAGGATATACATGATCCACTTCTTCGGATTTGTGTTGATGATTGCCTTCGGCAGGGTGAAGATCACCGCTTTCCGCTCAGGATCGGCCGTGACATTCACAAATCCTTTGACCTCGCGCCCATCAGGGAGGAACAGGAGCTCGCCGTATTCGGGCCAGCCGGCTATTTTCAGGCCGACATCCCACGGATGCTTCTCATCAAATGTGACATTCAACCCTTTGTGCGGCAATTTGGTTGAACCGGTATCGGCGTCCGAGATGAAGAAATAGATGAGCTGATGGCTGAACCCGAGCGGCGCACCCCACGGATTGGTAAGTTCCTTGAAATAAGCCACAAAGACCCATTCCATCGGCTTCTCATAGACCTCAAATTTCAACAGGTCGAGATGGCCATTGTAAGGCTTGAAGGAAGCGTCGGTTGGATAGACATAAGTGCCCGGGCCGTAATCGTCGCCCTCCTTGTCCTTGAACTTCAGCACAAGTTTGGCGTTCTTCAGGAGGTCGGACGGCTTCTTGCCCATGGCCATGACGCCGCCACTGCCCGCCTCAGCGCCCGGCGCAGTGACGATCGGCCTGTCTAAGAATGCGGGCGGCTTTTCTCCGAGCACCAGATATACCTGCTTGAGCGTCCGATTGAACATGCTCGCCCAGACCGCATCGTAGCCTGACGACTGATCAGAGCCGAGCCACCAGAACCAGTCTGACCCCTCAGCCGCATACATGAACCAGAACGCCCTGCGCAGCGAGTCGGGATCGTATTTTTCCGGGTGTTTTGCGAACTCGGCGAGGTCTGAACGCACATCGGCGAGGTAGTCCCATGCCTTGTTCTCCTCCGGTTCGCCGATCCATGTTGAGAAATCGGCCCCGATCCACGAGCCCGCCCACAAGTTATCGATCCTGTGCGTCGGCGGATGCGCCTCAAGATATTCCCTGACCTGAACGGTTTTGACGAATTTCGCCCTGCTCAGCTGGCTGTAAAGCGAGTGGAAGAACTCCTTGCCATCGTTTTTATACCATTCCCACGCATTTTCTCCGTCCAGTATCACCGTGACAAGCACAGGTTCACTGTCGGACGCAAACTTTTTGTGGATGTCGTAGAGTTTCATGATGAAGTCGTTGGCGGCCTGCACGCCGGGCATCTTCTGATACCTGAAGCCTATGGCATCCGATAAGTCGGTGTCCCTGAAGACCATCATTATGGAATCGCTATCCGCCAAGCCGATGGCCCAGTAAGGCCTGTAAAGCTCTCTCGCACCTAAAAATGTGCCAAGCGAATGGCCGAGCACCTGAGCGTCAGAGGCCATCCACTGGAAACCGCCTTTGCGGACGATGTTGACGATCTGTTTCGCCACGGAACCCTCAGCTGGCCACATGCCGACAGGTTTGCGGCCAAATATGGAATCGTATTTGGCGGCAGCGGCTTCGACATGCCAGAGCGCATCTTCAGGATGATGGAACCGCTTTTTCGGGCGTGGCGCATTGGGCATGGCGATCGACATCAGGTCGGTGTCGTAGATGAGTGGCAGAATTGGATGGAAATACGGCGTCGTGATGACCTCTATCTGCCCTTTGTCCTGAAGGTAGCGATGAATTGGCTCAACCGCTTTCATTATCTTGAGTTCCGCATCGGCGATGACCTTCTTGTCGTCTTCAGTGAAGTTACGACCCTTTTTGATAAGCCCGGTGATGTCAATCGTATCGCCTGTGACGAGAACAACGACGGAATCCTGAAAATCGGGGTCGAACCACGCCAGATTGAACCAGACCTGAAGGTCGCGAATATCCTGAACCGTGTAATTCGCCAGCGTGCGCTCGACATTGACCGAGCCGTCCGGATTGTAAACCCTCTTATCGAGCAGCTCCCGATAGCGCGGCCAGATTCTTATCTTGTTGTCCCAGTTGGCGCTGAAGAAGTTTTGCACTATGAACGCCTTTTCGTCTGGTGAGAGCTGTTCGGCGGGCTTCATCGTCAGCCTCATGTATGTGTCGGGCCATTTCCCTGATTCCCAGATCCTTATCATGTCCTCGATCTGGTTGAGAAGCACAGGGGTGAGGTTTATCGTGAGGTGGATGTCGGGATAGCCCTGAAGGATCGAGGCCATGTCGTAGTAGTCCTTTATGCAGTGCAGTCTTACCCATGGTTTCAGATACTCGCCTGTGGAGTCTTTGAAATAGCGAGGTTGATGCTGATGCCACACTATGGCCAGATAGATGGGCTTTCCGACGGGCTTGAGCGAATCGACTATCGGGTAGTCGGGAATAACTTTGGCTCCGGGCGCTTCCATCTTGATCTTGTTGTCCTCGGTCAGCGTGAAAGCGGAGTTAAATCCGCCATATCCATCATCGACTTTCGCCGGGTTATCCGGGTCTTCACGCCATGTGTTGCCGTTTATGACAAATTTGTAGTAGTATGTCCCTGGCGGCAGCTTGATGGTGACCTCCCAGATGCCATCGCCCTTCTTTTTCATGGGGATGGACTGCGAGTTCCAGTTGTTGAATGTGCCCGCAAGGAAAACCTGTTGCGCGTCGGGCGCTTTAAACTGGAAGGTGACACCCTGAGAATCCGCCATGACCGTCGAAATCAACACAATTTGAAGCAATAGGTTCATGATAGCCTCCTTGATGAGCTGTATTTTAAAGCAGGTGGGATGCAGAAAATTATGGCGGTTACTGGCTTACTTTACGGTGCTTTTCCATCATCTCCCTGACAAAGGACACGACCTTGTCGCGATCCACATCGCCAAAGATGAGGTAGTTCCCGCGATACGCATCTATTCGGCTCGGTCTCGGGAACGGGCTGAGAAAGATGCCGTTTTTATCGACCACATACCTGCGGTAATGGCTCCATGGCTTTTTGATGGTGTAAAGCGGCCTTTTTATCGTAACACCCTCACCATCAAGGACATACTTCGTGACAGTCCAGAACGGGGCAAGGGAAGTCAACAGGACCACGATGGAAAACAGCGTCCAGTATATGCCTGAGGTCACATAGACGATGATGAGGAACGGCAGGATTATGGCCAGCGCTATCGCCACTTTCTTGCGATTTCGTGCCGGCAGCACCGACCACTCTATCTTTTCGACCTTCTCCTGCCGTTCCGCCATTTTATTCGCTCCTCTCGATGATGGTCATGTCAACCACGACATCGTCCTCTTTGAGGTTAATCATGCGGACGCCGACCGCATAACGGCCCATCTCGCGGACATCTTTCCCCTTGAACCGAATGACGGTGCCGTTTCTTGTGAGGACGAGTATGTCGTCGGATCCATCGATCGGCCTGACGCGCACGAGGCGGCCGGTCTTCAGCGTCAGCCTCTGTATGATCACGCCCTTGGTTCCGCGCGATGTCACCCGTATGTCATTGGTGCTGATTTTCTTACCGTAACCGTATTCCGTGATGGTGACAACCCGTTTGTCCGCATCGAGCCTGACGAGTGACACGACCTCGCCATCCTTCATCGGCTTTACGCCTTTGACGCCGTAGGCCATCCTGCCCATCTTGCGGACATTGCTTTCGTGGAACGCAACGCCGTAGCCGTTCGCCCTCGCCAGCAGCACCGTGTCATCGCCAGCTGTGAGGACAGCGCCGATAAGCACATCGTCGCTTCCTTCGGGGAATTTTATCGCATAAATCCCGTTACGACCGGCGTTTACGAGCGTGTCAAGCCCTATCTTTTTGACTACCCCTTTGCGTGTGGCAAGAAATACATTCAGGTTGGGGTCAAACTCGTCGAAAGAGATCGCTGCGGTAACACGCTCGTCGTTTCTCAGTTTGATGAAGTTCCTGAGTGGTCGGCCACGCGCATGGAGCCCGCCCTCCGGCAGCACATAGGTCTTCACAGCGAAGGCACGCCCGTGATCGGTGAAGAACATCATGTAGTTGTGCGTGTTGCCTTTGACCACGAAAATCGGGAAATCGTCTCGGTAGAGGTTGATGCCGCTGCGGCCTGTTCCGCCGCGCCCCTGCGTTCGATAGCTGCGCACGGGCGTGCGTTTCACATACCCGCTGTTGGTGATGGTCACAAGGACATCCTCGCGCGGTATCAGATCCTCTTCGTCTATCGTGAGGTCAGACTCGCTTGCGATGATGCGCGTCCTGCGCTCATCTCCGTATTTTTCCTTTATGGCAAGCAGCTCGTCCTTGATAACCTCAAGCAAAAGTTGGCGGTTTTCGAGTATGGCGTGGTATCTCTCAATGTCTTTGATGAGTGCGGCATATTCCTCTTCGATCTTGTTGCGTTCCAGTTTGGTAAGGTTTTGCAGTTTCAGGTCGAGTATGGCCTGGGCCTGCGCTTCGGAGAACTCGAACCGCTCCATAAGTGCGGATTTTGCTGCGGCAGGCGATTCCGACGCTCGAATTAGAGCGATTATCTCGTCTATGTGATCAAGTGCTTTTCGGAAGCCCTCGAGGATGTGCGCCCGTGCCTCCGCCTTGCGCAGCCTGAACCTTGTCCTCCGCTCGACGACCTCGATCCTGTGGTTGAGATAGACTTCGAGGAGCTGTTTGAGGCTCATCAACTTCGGCTCATTGTTCACAAGGGCAAGGAGGATTATGCCGTAAGTGACCTGAAGCGGCGTGTGCTTGAGCAGCTGGTTCAAAACCACCTGTTCCTGAGCGCCGCGCTTAAGCTCGATGACGATTCGCAGGCCTTCGCGGTCGGATTCATCGCGCAGATCCGAGATGCCGTCGATTTTCTTCTGCCTGACAAGTTCAGCTATGCGCTCGATGATAGTGGACTTGGAGACCTGATACGGGATCTCGGTAACCACGATGGCGTTTCTGCCCCTGACCTCCTCGAAATGGATTTTCGATCTCACCTTGATCTTGCCGCGCCCGGTCGAATACGCCTGCATGATGCCGTTAACTCCGATGACCTCTGCACCTGTGGGGAAATCTGGCCCTTTTATGATGTTCAGAAGCTCCTCAGTCGAGACCTCAGGGTTATCGATGAGGGTGACAAGTGCGTCGATAACCTCATTGAGGTTGTGCGGCGGTATGCTTGTCGCCATGCCAACGGCTATGCCTGAGGCGCCGTTGGCGATGAGATTGGGGAAACCGGCAGGCAAAACAACTGGCTCTTTCAGCCTGCCGTCAAAATTGGGTGTAAAATCGACGGTGTCCTCATCAAGGCCTTCAAGCAATTCGGTTGCAATTCTGGAAAGCCTTGCCTCTGTGTAACGATAAGCTGCTGGTGGATCGCCGTCTATCGATCCGAAATTGCCCTGCCCTTCCACCAGCGGATAGCGCAACGAGAAGTCCTGCGCCATTCTGACAAGTGCATCGTAAACAGGCATGTCGCCATGTGGATGGAACTTACCGATGACTTCACCCACAACTGTCGCTGACTTTCTAAAAGGTTTGTTGGGATAGAGGCCGAGCTCACGCATCGCATACAATATCCTGCGCTGAACCGGCTTGAGGCCGTCACGGGCATCCGGTAGAGCACGGCCGACGATAACGCTCATCGCATAATCGATGTAAGAAGTGCGCATTTCTTCCTCAATAAGCGCCTCTATAATTCGACTCATCGTGTTGCCTCCTCGGGAGTTTGAATAAGGTCTGACACAGCCAAAATCGACCTTTATGATAAGCCCAAATCGGCTCAAATTCAATGAGATGCAGCCACAAAACGCACTTAAAAATCATGAAATATGAACGGTTAACGGATGCCGGAAATGGAGGGGTTACGCTGTTCAATTCGGCCGAACAGCCAGATGGCGGTAAGGGCTCATTTTTTGTTGCAATCGATTGCAGAAAAAAATTATAATTTACCCCAAAACAGGGAGGTTGAATTATGCTGATACCTGAAGGGCTTAAATACACAAAGGAACATGAATGGATTCAGGTGGACGGTGAGGTTGGCATAGTTGGAATAACTGACTATGCGCAGAATGAGCTCTCTGACATAGTTTTCGTTGAGCTGCCTGAGGTTGGCCAGAAAGTTGCCAAAGGCGAGCGTGTTGCCACACTCGAAGCTGTTAAAACGGTTGCAGATGTGTATTCACCTGTGACAGGCGAAGTTATTGAAGTCAATGAGAGACTTACCGATGAGCCGGATCTGATCAACCGTGACCCTTACGGTGACGGCTGGATAGTCAAGATCAAGATTGAGAATCCCGACGAGCTGAACGATCTCCTTTCAGCAGAAGAATATGAAAAATTAGTCGAGGAAGAGGAGGCCTGATATGGGCCCGTTCGTCCCGATGACAGAGGAAGAACGGAAGGAGATGCTCCGACGCATCGGGGTGTCCTCTTTCGAGGAGCTGATACAGGAAATTCCGATTGAGGCTCGATTTAAGGGGAAACTGAACCTTCCAAAACCGCTTTCCGAGTATGAAGTCAAGAAACTGATGCAGGAGATTGCGGACCAGAACCAGCGTTTGACCATCTTCGCAGGCGGTGGCGCTTACGACCACTATGTGCCATCCGCAGTCCTGCACATCATGGGCTATCCACAGTTCTACACGGCCTACACGCCTTATCAGGCCGAGGTCAGTCAGGGCACGCTTCAGGCCATGTATGAGTATCAGTCTCTGGTGTGCGAGCTGTTCGGCATGGAGGTGGCCAACGCATCGATGTATGATGGTGCGTCCGCTCTTGCAGAGGCAGCACTCATGTCGCTGCGCATCCGCAGGAAACGCAACATCGTCCTCTATCCCGAAAACCTCAATCCGCTCTACAAACAGGTTCTGCTCACCTACCTGCACGGACAGGATGATCAGCCTGTCGAGGTCAAATACGATCGTGAGACCGGCCGCATCGATATCGATGACCTGAAGTCGAAGCTCAACGACAATGTCGCCGGCGTAATCGTGCAGCATCCCAATTTCTTCGGCATCATCGAGGATATGCCTGAGATCGCGAAAATCGTCCACGAAGCCGGTGCCGCACTCGTCGTCCATGTCGATCCTGTGACGCTTGGCGTCCTTGCGCCTCCCGGTGAATACGGAGCCGACATCGCCACAGCTGAAGGTCAGCCGCTCGGCCTGCCGCTCGCTTTCGGCGGCCCATACCTCGGCATCTTCACATCAAAGTTCGAGTATATCCGCCAGATGCCGGGCAGGATATCCGGAAAGACCATTGATGCGGAAGGCAACACCGGGTTTGTCATGACCCTGCAGACGCGCGAACAGCACATAAGGCGTGAGAGAGCCACATCCAACATCTGCAGCAACCAGCAGCTTTGTGCGCTCGCAGTGGCAGTTTACCTCTCGCTCATGGGCAAACAGGGCATGCGCGAGGTGGCCGAGCAGTCGTTCTACCGCGCTTATTACCTGTTTGACAGGCTCATGGAAAAAGGGCTCAAGCCCGCTTTCAAGGGCACATTCTTCCGTGAGTTCGCCATCAAAACGCCCATCCCCGCTCAGGAGGTGGTTGACAGGATGGCGGAGGAAGACGGCATCCTCGCCGGTGTGCCGCTCTCGCTCTTTGGCATGGATGAAAACTTGCTCCTCATCGCCCTTACGGAGAAAAGGAGCAAGGATGAGATGGATCGCTTCGTAAACGCCCTTGAGCGGGTTACCTCAAAGTAAGAGACAAAAATAATGGGAAACCTCGTAAAAGGGATCGAATACAACACCCATGTCGTTAAGGTGGTTTTTAGAAATGCGATAGCCCGCCCGTCCACAATTGCTTACCTCTACGAAATACTCGCACAGGAGGATATAAACGCACTCACGATCGTCCATTGCACGCCATGGCAGGGTCGTTCTGACATAATTGCAGTCATTTACGAGAGCCAGCAGTTCAAAATCAGTGAGATGAGGGACGAATTGGAGGAGACGATCGGCGTTAAGGACATCAGGTTCAACCCCAATGTGGCACTGATAACCCTTTACGGCAGCCCTGAAATGGCGCAAACTCCGGGAATTGCGTTGAGGGTGTTTGAAGCGCTCCAAAACGCCAATGCTCTGGCGGAGGTTTTCGCTGCATCCGCGGATGCCATCACGCTGCTTGTCAAGGAAAGCAGGGTGATCGACGCTCTGGCCGAGCTAAAAAATGAATTCGAGATCGATGAATTGACGGATTGACCCGATTTGCGACTGAAAAATCCTGTTTGTCGCTCGGTTTTAGGCCTCTGAGGTTTCGTATCGATTTTTGGTATCAAGTGCTCAATCACATTTGCGGCTATTGCCCTCCGAAACACGAGCTCGCCTCACCGGCTCTAAGCCAGCACGGCAGCGGCTCCCAATCCGCCAGCTCACAACAACGCCAGTTGTTGCCCGATAATTCTGAGCATCTTATAATTTGCAAAATTCATCAAGCTTTGAGAGGTGAGAAAATGGGATTCCTTGAAAGAGTTAATTCACCGGAAGATTTGAAGGGGTTGAGCATCGATGAGTTGAACGAACTGGCCTCAGAGATAAGGCGTTACATGATCGAGGTGCTTAGCAAGAACGGCGGCCATGTGGCGCCCAACCTCGGCGCAGTCGAGCTCACGCTCGCACTCCACTATGTGTTCAACTCGCCGACCGACAGGCTCATCTGGGATGTCGGGCATCAGGCCTATGTGCACAAGATAATCACAGGTCGGCGCGAGGCGTTCAAAACCATCCGTCAGTATGGCGGCATCAGCGGCTTCCTGAAGCGCGACGAAAGCCCGCACGACATCTTTGGCGCAGGCCACGCCGGCACGGCCCTGTCCGCTGCAATGGGCGTGGTGATAGCTCGCGACATGAAAGGCGAGGACTGGAAAGTCGTTGCCATCGTGGGCGACGGCGCACTTACGGCGGGCATGGCACTCGAAGCGCTCAACCAGATCGGCCAGCTCAAAAAGGACATGATCATCATCCTGAACGACAACAAGATGTCGATCGACGAAAATGTCGGCGCACTGTCTAACTACTTCGCAAAACTGGTCACTTCCCCTGTCTATGACAGGTTCAAAGAGGATGTCTGGGAACTTCTTGGCAAACTGCCATCTAAATACCTGTCGCTCAGAGCCAGAGAGGTTGCGCGGAAGATAAAAGAGACGCTTCAGCACTTTGCAGTGCCGTCGATCCTGTTCGAGGAGCTCGGTTACCGCTATGTTGGGCCGTTCGATGGCCATGACATCAAGCTCCTGATAGACAACCTGAACCGTGTAAAGAACCTGAAGGGACCCACCATCGTGCATGTCATCACGGTGAAGGGCAAGGGGTATGAGCCTGCTGAGAAAAATCCCGAATATTTCCACGGGCTTGGCCCGTTCGACCCTGAAACTGGCAAACCTCTGCCCAAAAAGGACACGAGGCCACGCTACACCAAGGTGTTCGGCCAGACGCTGCTCGAATTTGCAAAGAAGGATCCCAAAATTATCGCGATCACAGCGGCCATGCCGCTCGGCACAGGGTTGAACTACATCAGGGACGAGCTGCCAGATCAATACATCGATGTTGGCATCGCCGAACAGCACGCTGTCACGCTTGCAGGCGGCCTCGCAGTCGAGGGTATGAAACCGTTTGCGACGATATACTCGACTTTCCTCCAGCGCGCTTTCGACCAGATCATACACGACATTGCGCTCCAGAAACTGCCTGTCAGGTTCGCAATCGACAGGGGCGGCCTCGTGGGTGAGGATGGCCCGACACATCACGGCGTCTTCGACCTCTCCTACCTGCGGATGATCCCAAACATGGTGGTCATGGCGCCGCGTGACGGCGAACAGCTCAGGGACATGATAAGGACGGCCGTGGAATACAACGAAGGGCCGATAGCGTTCCGTTATCCGCGCGACAAGGTGCCTTTCGAGCCCGACATGTCGCGTGAGCCTCAGCCCGTGCCCATCGGCAAGGGCGAGATCCTCAAGGAGGACGGCGATGTGCTCGTCCTTGCGATCGGTGCAATGGTGCTCCCGTCGTTAGAAGCGGCTAAAAAACTGGCGGAGAAAGGATTTGACCTCAAGGTCGTGGATGCGAGATTTGTGAAGCCGCTCGATGAGGAGCTGATTCTGGATCTGGCCAGCTCCGCAAAGGCGATCATCACGGTCGAGGAGAACGCTCTGCTCGGCGGATTTGGCTCCGCAGTGCTTGAACTCCTTGCCAGCAAAGGGGTTATGAAGCCGACGCTCAACATCGGGATACCTGACAAATTCATTGAACACGGGCCAAGAGCTGTGCTGCTGGAGAAGGTCGGGCTCGACGCCAGCGGGATAGCGAACTCAATCTCCGAATTCCTCAAAAATGCTCTGTGAGAAATGCGGCATTCGGGAGGCTGAGGTAACGCTCATCGACATATCCCGAAGCGGTATCAGGGTTTATCACCTCTGCAGGGTCTGCGCTGAAGATGTGGCCCTCTTTCCCGAACTCATGTCAAACGCATCCGCCGCAACTGAACAGCAGGCGCCCAAAATCGAAGCGACAGGCGGAGACGAATTCATCTCGTGCCCAAACTGCAGGACGACCCTGAAGGACTACCTGAAAAGCGGCAGGTTCGGCTGCCCCAGCTGCTATTTTGCGTTCCGTGAAAAGATAAAACCCTTGCTGATAGAAGCACATGGCTCAGACACTTACAGAGGGGAGACGTATTACCGCGACAGGAAACGGTTTGGGATATTTGAGAAACTCGTGTCGGTGAAACAGAACATCGACATCGCTGTCGCAGAGGAGAACTTTGAGCTTGCGGCAAAACTCAAGCGCGAATTTGAAGCGCTCAAAGGCCAGCTGACCGATGAGAATACATGAACTTGCATCGCGGCCGCCCGGCTGGATAAACCGCTCGACGCCACAGGAAAAGGTCTTCCTTTCCGGTGCAGTGTTCAAAAGGAACCTGATAAACCACTTCTTCGTCAACAATTCGAGTGAACTGGATCTGCTCACTATCAAAAGGAAGGTTGCCATTGCTATTCAGGATGTGCTGGAGCTCAAAGGCGATTTCTTCGAGCTCGACATGGTGTCTGAGGATGAGAAGGCGCTGCTCAGCGAGCGCAAACTTTATCCTGCCTCATGGGTTAACAGGTCGTTCCCGTCTCAGGCCATCTTCATCGGCTCAAACGAGCGATTTTCCATCCTCATCAACGGAACCGAGCACATCGAAATCCAATCCATCGTCGGCGGACTGGCCCTGAAAAAGGCGTTGAGCATAGCCGAGAAGATAGAGCGACCTCTTGGCGAACTGTTAGAATACGCATTTGCGGAAACGATGGGCTACCTGACATCCGATCCGCTCGAATCCGGGCTTGGATTGCACCTATTCGTCGTTTTGCACCTTCCGGCGATAGTGATCACCCGACAGGTTAACTCGCTGGCCGAGCTGCTGGAAGGCGTGAATGTCAGGCTCGAAAGCGTGTTGCCCAACAACATAAGCAACATGTTCGTCCTCACAACTATGCGCCAGCTGGGCGTGACGAAACGGGAGGTCTATGACTCATTTGCCGAGCTGATCGACATGGTGCTCGACCTCGAAGACACAGCCCGTGACATGCTGCTCGGCAAATACAGCATTCAGCTTGAGGACAGAGTTAACCGCGCACTCGCCGTGCTGCAGGCCGCCAAAACGCTTTCCTTCTACGAACTCTCCGAGTATATCTCATCCCTGAAGCTCGGTATCGCATTGGGAATCCTCCATAACATCACCGTTTATCAACTGGACGAAATCCTGATCATGTCCCAGCCGGCACACATCAAACTGGCGTTTGCCGAAAGCGAAAACTTCAACGAAGAGGTCGCAAGGGCCGGGTTTGTCAGGTCAAAGCTCGGCGCCACACATCCCATCCACGGGACATAGCCGCATCTACTCAAAACTCAGGATTTTCGCCCCAGTCGCGGTAATCGTCAACCGATGGGTAATACCGCTTCATCTTTGCAGGGATGAAAGCGCTCTCTGGCCAGTGAATTAACATGCTGTCGATCTCAGCCTTGTGCTCAAGGAACCATTCATATTCTTCAGGCACATGCTTTTTGATGAATTGGACGCCATACCGCGGTGCGCCTGACAGGTAATGGTAAAGGTAGGCCTTGACAGCATCGCCTTTAAGTCCGTCATCGTAGGGCTTTGCGAAAATTTTGGAGCTCTTGGAGCTGGATAGGACACTATCCCTCCACGCCAGATATTTAGTTTTGAACTTCTTGAGTTCCTTTCTGTAAAGATACCTGAAGCGTCTGCTAACATCGTAAAATCTGCCGTTCCGATAATGGAGATAAGAGGTAAATTTCGGCATGCATCCCTCGCAGGTGGCGTCGTAACACACGAAAAGGTCGTTGTTCATGAGTATCTCAGGAATTCCGTCGCCGTCGATGTCTTTTATATCCTTGACCACAGGGGCATAGGAGATAAAGCCCTGTGTGGGGACAAGTTTCCCGTTCCTGAGCTCGAACACATCGAAACTCGCGCCAGCGCCAGTCGCACCTCCAGGGTAGTTGTAAACCACGAGCTCCTTTCTGCCCCTTCCGTCCAGATTCACAAGCTGGACAGGTGAGGTGTAAATGAGCGTGTCGCCCTTCCGATCCAAAAGCCGAAAATAGATAACTGAATCTATCAAACTGTCGCCCTTGTAAATGTAGAACTTCCTCAAAAGCTCACGCTTTGTCTTGAATCCCCATACGAACCTGTATTTGCCATATTTAACCGTGTCGATCCTGTCGATGACAACAAGTTTGGGTTTCGACGGGACGCTCTCCTCCTCTGAGGCCTCCGAACCGACGGAATTTGAATCGACAGAGATGGCGGTATCTACCTGAGAGACCGTGTCTTTCACGCTTTCGGCCGGCTGCTCCTCCCTGCCTTTCTTCTTGCAGCCGTAGTGCACTAAAGAGATCACGATCACCCACAGCACCAAAGCTTTAAGCCATTTCATAATACCCTCCTTGTTGATATGGCCAAGATTTTAGCCCAACGGCTGTCAGATTTCATGCCCTATCCATCGCAGAAATTCATCTTTAAACTTTACCCATTCAGGAAATCAGGAGGAAAGAGATGAGCGTGGTTATCAGCATAATTCTGCTTGCGGCGGCGGAAACCGCTGTCATAGAGACCACGGTGGTGCTGCCACCATCGACCGAGGCGGTTCTAAGCGGGGACGAACTCGCCACACCGCCCCAACTGCCCAACCTCATACCGTCAGACCTTGCCGACAGGATACCCGATGCGTTTCTGTCCGACCTGAACGAAAACCTTTTCAGGCTTTTGTGGCAACAGGTTGAGGGCAAATCGTTTGCGACAACGGTGTGTGGCAGGGTTATCGTGTTTGACTCGCTCGGCAGGAGGAAAATCTACCGCCCGCCGTTTAACAAATTCGTGGGAGAAGTGAACGAACCGTTTGAGGTGGAGGGAGAGCCTCCATACCACTTTGCGGAATTCTGCGGGAAGAAGCGCGTGTTTCTCATAGGCACAGGCGATGGCAAACTCATCATCGAAGGCAAATCCACTGCTCAGATTGCGGGATTTCACGGCTCCGTCATACCTGCCTGTTTCGGAAAGGGGTTTATCGCATCGGACTCGCTCGGAATTTACCGAATTACGAAAAAATTGGGGAAATGGCGTAAGGAGACGGTTATCGAGACACATGGCAGTCTCTTTCAGGTCTTTTACAACCCCAGAACATTCGAGGCTTATGTCCTTGATGATAAAGGGCTTGTTCATCCAATAGTTGCGGACAGGAAGGGGAAACTGAGGGTAATCTTCGACTCCGTGATCGTGAGGTTGCCGTCAGGCGCCGAATCGCCGCAGATGCTTGATGCAGACGGCGACGGCATCATCGACATCGCATACCTCATCGACGGCATGGGCTACTTTGCGAAAGGGCTGAAAACGGACGGCGGCGAGAGGTTCTATCTGCCCGATACCTCGTATTTCGTCCTGTTCCCGAAGGAGTATCCGTTTGCGCCCTCTATCGACTTCCTCCCGAACGGCGACGCCGTCATCGGGCTCATGGACGGAACGATAATCAGGGTCTCCGAGATCGGCAGCGGCAAATCCGTCATCGACACCATCGCGCATGTCCCGAAGCCTCAGGAGGAGGTCATCGGCGAAGGGAACCCGTATCCTGTCGTCAGGGTGACCAACTACGACAAGGACGGCGTGCCTGACCTCATGATCGGCACGAAGTGGGGGCCGATTTTCGTGCTGTTCGGCCCTGACTATGCGAATTCGGCGGAAATCCTTTTCAAACACGATTTCACAGCGCCGACCGTTCTTGCAGGCAGGCTGCTGGTCGGCACATCCGAGGGCGTCATCTACGATGTCAAGACGCGCAAGCCGGCGGCCGAGTTCCCGAAACTCGATTCAGGGTCTGTGTTCCCGTATGCCGTGGATTTCGGGCATGACGGCACCGATGAGCTGCTCGTCGGCACGCAATCCGGCCATGTGTGGCTCTTGAGACCGTCAAAATCCGGTTGGTATGTGGACTCCTCCGTGATGATCGATGTGGGCGAGATGGCGATTCCCGCGGCCTTCGATTTTGACGGAGATGGTGACCTCGACCTGTTTGTAACCAACGCAGATGGAGCGGTTTACTACTTTGAAAATCAGGGCGGAAAAGGCGGCCCGAAATTCCTTGAAAAGTGGTCGTGGCACTTCAACGACGGCAGCTACAAATCGTTTGGGGCGTATTACAACCGTAACTACCTGCCCGACAAAGGATTTGAGTTCTATGTCCTGCAAGACACAGCCGCATTAGAGACCTACATCAGGCTGCTGAGAGATGCGTCGGACGAGCTTGTGGACGAGGTGGCGTTCACCGTGGCGCACACGCCGCACGAGGTCTTGAGGGCAATGGCACGGCTCGGAGAGGCTGATCTTCTGGTCGAAAATGCGCGCGACATCTACAAAGCCGACAGGGAACTGGACTATGCGAAAATAATCGACCTGCCCGACGGCCGTTCGACCATCCTTTACTCGAACGGCGACACTCTGCCGCCTGACATCTACTACTGGTATGTCGTCCATCCGCGTATACTCTTTGAAATCCCATCACGAGTTGATGTAAGTTACTGGAAGAAACGGCCTTCAGGGTTCAGACCACATGAGGGAAATGGGCCGTATAAGCCCGACAAAGAAGAATTGGAATGGCTCAGGCACAGCGAGGACATCTATCGGAACCCTCTCACGGGCCAGTTCTGGAGGACGACATTCTTCACAGATTCCACCTACGGGAAGACGCTGATCGATGTTGTGAAAGGCGCAAAGGGGCCGCTCGACGCAATCCGACGGGTGTATGCGTTCCAGTGCTGGGCGGATTCCGGCTTCATGAGGTTCGGCTATCGCACTCAGGACATCCAGCCGCTCGTGATTTACTACAAGGCTTACGGCTCATGTGGCGAGCAATCTATACTTTTCGCATCTCTGGCACGCACAGCGCTAATCCCGACTTACATCGCAATCGACATGGGCGAAGACCACCAGTGGGACGAGGTCTATTTCGACGGAAAATGGCATCATTTAGATGCCAACATGGGGGTCGATAAAGGCATAGACAACCCTTGCAAGTCCGCTGAGTGCATGGGCAACAAGACGGTGACCGCTGTCGTCGGCTGGCGACCTGACGATGTGCTGTTCCCGATAACGGTGCGCGGATACACTGACACCGCCGCAGTCGATGTGCTCGTTCGGGACGCAAAAGGCAACCCCGTCTCAGGCGGGCTCGTGATCGTCAAAAGCCACTGGAACCATCGCAATTCGAGGGCGATTTGGGCATACACCGGAACCGATGGCATAGCCAGACTGGGCATAGGCTGGCAGCCGTTCGGCTACACATTCGAGGTGATGACGCCGTTCGGTGCGGCAGGCGCACAAAACCTGTTCGTCGAAGAGGGCAAATCCTACAACTTCGAGTTCTCCGTCCCGTCATACGGATGGAAAGGCGGCAAGGGCGACACACCTGTCATCGGCGACGCATTCGTGTTCGTCAGGAACCCGATAACCTCTGTCCCATACAGGATATCGAGCGAGACCCTCAGAAAGGTCGGCTACAACGGCACGAGGATCCAGAAAATCGAGATCGGGAAGATAAATCTCGCTCAAATAAAGACATCCGATGGCATGAAAGTCCTGAATCCCGACCCGTTCGCCTATGCAAAGGTCAAACTGGAGATCCCGTTCTCCGACTCGCTCGAACCGCCAATGGCGTCCCTGTGGCTGGAATCGCCTGAATCCAGCATCAAGACCGGCGGAAAAATAGCATTTGGCGGCGAAGTCACCGACAACCTCGGCGTCAAAACGGTGAAACTTGAGATTTTGAGAGGGGATTCAGTTGTGAAAACGATCGACCTCTCCTCGAAAGTGGACTACGGCAAAGGTGACCACCTGCTGCACAAAGTGGGAGAACTGAAATACGAGCTCTCGACCGGGGACGGCGGGCCGATGCTGCCGGGCACATACTTCGCAAAGCTAATCGTTCAGGACATAGCCGGTAACAGCGGCGAAAGCGATCCTGTGGTATTCAACCTGTTGCCAGCCAATAGCTTTGAAAACCAGATCGTGTGGCAGGACAACCCCGACGACTCCCTGCCATCGGGCAGCTGGATCATGAAATTCGAGGTCAAAGAGCCACTGAGATTTATGGTTTTCGAGACATCGGCGCCCGACGCTCAGGGCCTTGATCTGGACATCTTCCTCTATCGGGACAAGAACGGCGACGGCAGGCCTCAGAAGAACGAACAGGTCGCAAGCTCCACATCGCCCACCAATAACGAACGGATCTACATCGACTTTCCGCAGCCCGGAACTTACTGGTTCTACGCTCAGGGCTGCACGGTCAAAAATCCGCCGCAGCCGTTCAACTTGAAGATGAACTTCGAGGTTGACGAAAACGGCGTTGCGAGAGAATAAACAGCGGGCGGCGTGGGCGTTCCGCCCACGCCGCCCAACCAACAATCTGCCGAAAGCCAAAAATCAACTCGCCTTTACATCGCCACATCTTCGCTCCAACAAAACCACGCCATGACCTTATAATTTCCTCAATTTTCGTGGGAGGTCATGAAATGATATTCGCTCTGGCACTTGCTTTTGTCACCGAGATAAATGTGTATTTTGAGACCGATAACCTGCCGCATCAGCTTGCGGTGGCCGTATCCCGCGCAACTTCCTCGCTCGACATTGCGTTCCATCAGATTTACGAGGATGAGGTGGTCGATTCGATAATATCGGCCCATGAAAGGGGCGTGAGGGTCAGAATCATAACAGAGCACGATTACTTCGGGCAGACATGGCGGTTGAGGAACGCCGGGATCACCATCGTCGATGAGTTCAACGATCCAAACGCTCAGGATCACAGGATGCACGACAAATTTGTGGTGATAGACTTCCGAGACGACGACACAACCAACGATTGGGTGTGGAACGGTAGCTATAACGCATCGTCGGCGCTTCATGCGGACAACGCCATCTTCGTGCGAAGTCACAGTCTGGCAACCATTTTTGAGGCGGAATTCAACCAGATGTGGGGCGATACCAGCGACATGCCGAACAGAAGCGGCGCGCGGACAGGCATCGACAAGACGGATGTGACGCCTTTCCACTCGGTTTACATCGACAGCGTCCTGTTCGAGGTCTATTTCTCGCCTCAGGATACGCCGATCAACTATGTGCGGCATCTGGTTCAAAATGCCGACAGCACAATCGATTTCTGCATTTTCTACTACACCTATTACGGGCTTGCGAACGATATGATTGACAGGCTGGACAACGGTGTGATCGTCAGAGGGGTGTTTGACAGCTCAGCGGTGGCTTACACGAGCACGGTCTTCGATATGCTGAGCTCGGCGGGGGCAAATGTCGTTATCTCACACACTCAACCCCGATTTTACTACCTGCACCACAAATTCATGGTGGTTGACAACTCGGTCGTTGAAACAGGCTCAATGAACTGGACGGTCAGCGGCACATCCTACAACGACGAGAACATCATGATAATCCATTCTCTGAACATCGCACGGCTTTATGAGGACGAGTTCGCAGACAGGTTCCATGAGGCCGGCTCGATTTCGGAGTCCGCCGTCGATGCAGGGAGAGAGCCGATTTTGACTGCAACGCCATCAATTTTCACGGACAGGGTGAAATTTAACGCCGCTGGCGTGGCCATTTACAATGTCAGCGGTCAGTTGGTCGGGAAAGCTGAAGGCAGGGAATTCAACGGTGCAGCGCTCCCGCCCGGCGTCTATCTTGCCGTCAAAGGGAGGGCTCGAGTTCGGCTTGTGAAGTTGCGTTGAGGCGGATCACCTGCGCCCGAACCTCTTTTCCAGCTCTTCCAGCGTAAATCTGATCATGGTCGGCCTGCCGTGCGGGCAGAAAAACGGCGTTTCGCACGCAAAAAGGTCGGTTATGAGCTGCATCATCTCCTGTTTGGACATCTTTTTGCCCGCCTTTATGGCTGCCTTGCACGCCATCGTCGCAAGCAGCTCGTTCATCCGCTCAGGAAGATGGTGCTTGATCGACAATGAGTTCAAAATCTCCCTGAAATCGTCCCTCGAAAAACTGCGGTAGATGTCTGGCACGCCCTCTATCACGATTGAACGCCCGGACATATCGCGAAACTTGAAACCGAAACTGTCGAGGAGATCTCGGTAGGCCTCGAAGACCTTGAGCTCGCCGGGCTCAAATGTGTAAAGTATGGGGAAAAGGAGGTTTTTGGTGTTGGCTTTCCTTGACCTGAGCTTTTCGTAGATGATCCTCTCGTGTGCGGCGTGTTGGTCGATCAGGAGTATGCCGGAAGGGACCTGTGCGACGATGTATAAATCGTGAACCTGGAAGAGGTGTTCGGGCGAGACGGGCATGTTCGGCTGCTTCATGTCGTCAGATTGGGCGCTGTCCTCGCCGAGCTGGAGCTGTTCGCCGACAGGCATACTGAATTTGCTCTGCGAATTCGAGGAAGATATGATCTTGAACGGGAGCTGTTTTCGATTCGTGTCAGTCGGCCTGCCCTGCGGTGTCTGCTGAAATGAGATGCCGCCGTGTGCCTGAATGGCGTCCTTGACCGTCTTCATGACCTTCTCAAACATCCTGAGCGATGAGTCAAATCTGACCTCAAGCTTCTGCGGATGGATGTTGACATCGATCAACCTCGGATTGACATCGACAAACAGGATGTATTGCGGATACAGCCCGGTCTCATAGGCACGGTATATGGCGGCCCTCAACTCGTTCTCCTTGACACGCCTGCCGTTCACGAAAAACATCTGGAGGACAGGCGATTCCTTCAGCCGATCCGGCCGTGACACGCCGCCGATGATCCTGACACGGTCGAAATTCCGCTCGATGACCAGCATGTCGTCCCAGAAATCGTCGCCGTAAATCTGGCTGAGCCGTTCGCGAAAGTCGAGAGTGGGCATCAGGTTCAGCATCTCCCTGCCGTCCACAACGAGTTTGAAGCCGACTTCGGGATGGGCGAGTGCGTATTCGGTAACCTTCTCGATGGCGCGTCTGGCCGTCCGCATCCTCGAGCCCATGAACCTGCGCCGAACGGGGAGGTTGAAAAACAGGTCCATCACGATGATCGTCGTGCCGACGGGATGGGGGATCGGTTTCAGCTCCTTCAGCTCGCCGCCATCAAATCGAGCCTCCCAGCCAACATCCTCATCTTCCGTGCGTGACCGAATAACCATTTTCGACACGGACGAGATCGAATAGAGCGCCTCGCCGCGAAACCCAAGCGTCGAGATCGACACAAGGTCTTCCGCCGACTCGATCTTGCTCGTCGTATGCCGCTGAACCGCAAGCGGGATGTCATCTTTCGCAATGCCGCAGCCGTTGTCCGTGACCCTTATAAGCCCCAGCCCTCCGCCCTTGATCTCAACCTCGATCTCAGTGGCGCCTGCATCGATGGAATTCTCGATCAGCTCCCTGACGACCGAAGATGGCTCCTCGATAACTTCACCCGCTGCAATCCTTTTGACAACCTCAGGGTCAAGTTTCCTTATCTTCATCAGGCACCTAATGTAGGCCTTTTGTCCATTGCGGTCAAGAAAACGGCCGTCTCATGGCTCGCCGCTGTCAAAACGGGGACAGCAAACGGTGAAACGGGCTGTATCTCACTCAATCGGACAGGTGGCCGCCGTTCAATTCGGTGGTTTTCAAGAATTTCGGCGATGACTTGACAATTCCGTCCGTCGGGCTTGACAGATATTTAGACATACATCAAAATATCGACGCCATGCAAAAGGTCTGGAAAGCTTTATCGGATCCGACGAGGCGAAAGATCCTTGAGCTGTTGAGGGAGCGCGATCTCAGTGCTGGTGAGATCGCCGAGCATTTTGATACCAGATGGCCAACCATATCCCATCATCTTGAAGTCCTTAAAAATTCTGGCCTTGTCACGGCTCACAGGCAGGGTCAGAAGATAATCTATTCGCTGAACCTCACCGTCCTTGATGAGGTTCTCGCTTACATCGTCGATCTTCTGGAAAAGGAGGGCAGGAAAAATGAAGAATAGGTGGTTTTTCTGGAGCATATTTGTCGTGTCGCTTCTGCTGGGGTTGTGGGTGTATTTCACGACCCCGAATGTCCCCGTTCCCGTGCATTTGAACATGCGGGGCGAGGTGGACGGGTATGGCAGTAAGTTCATGGGCACCTTGCTATTCCCGCTCGTGATCCTTGTCGTCGGGCTTCTCCTGATTTACCTCGAGAAGATCGATCCCTTTCGCGAGAATGTGAAGCGTTCAAGGAAGGCGATCGACGCCACTCTCGACATCGTGGCAGCGTTCATGCTGTTCTTTCAAATAGCTTTTGCATGGTTGATAAAGACCAACTCGAATAAGCTCGACACCGCCGTGCTTTATGTCGGCATGGGCATCATGTTCATCCTGATAGGCAACTATCTTCCCACCATCAAGCGCAACTTTTTCGTCGGCGTGCGCACGCCGTGGACGCTCGCATCCGATAGCGTGTGGCGCTCAACGCATCGCCTTGCAGGCTGGGCATTTGTGCTTTTGGGACTATGGACAATTCTGGTTGGCATCCTCAAGCTCAACTTCTGGCTCTGGTTCGTTGTGTTCATCGTGGTGGTCATCTACATCTCAATAGTTTACCCGTTCGTGAAGTTCAAGAAGGAGCAGAGCGAGAACAAATTGAGCTGAGCCGCAGGGGCTGCGTATCAGGCGATGCGCCCGTTTTCTTGCGCGTAAATTTTTAACCCGTTATAATGCTCGAATGCCAATTCCATTGATAGATGCGAGGTTAAGATGATGAAAAAGCGATTTGTAGTCGGCTTAATTTTTGCTTCGTTTTTGTATCCAGTGGCGGTAAGTGGCGTTACTCAGGCCACCAAATACACCAACATCGGCAACATCGCACTGACGGTCACCAATTTCGGCATGATCGGCAACGGGTTCAGGGTATCCATCAACAGGCAACCGCTTCCTTCTTTCGAATACCCGATCCATTCCAAAACTGAGCACCTCTACCGTGCAGGTCTATGGGTAGGCGGCATCACCGTCAACGGCGACACGCTCGTGACGACAGGCGTCGTGGATGCCACAGGGGCTTCCGCTGGCTCAGAAGGATTTGAGTTCTACCCGACCGAGGCGATCGACGACACGATTATCGAGCGCTCAACGCTCCTGACCTCGCCCGCCTACACGCCGAATGCGGTCTCCGAACAGGATTACATCGCAACATATTACGACTACCTCCACCCCGTGATACATCACACACCGTTGGGACTTAAGGTCATTCAGAGGAGCTATGCGTGGAGCTATTCTTATGCCGACGATTTTGTGATAATCAGCTTCACGATAATAAACGACCGAAGCGACAGGACGGCCATACAGGGAGTTTACATCGGCATGTATGCCGAGCTCGTCACCGCCAACCGCGAATACTGGGGCGATCAGTTCAACACGGCTGCGATGTTCCA
>JALVZN010000100.1 GCA_027037615.1 Caldifarciminota bacterium
ACCTCACATCTCAGGGCATCACATTGAACGGCACATTCTGGATCGGCGTGTCTCAGGAGACATCTCACGCGCCTTACCTCAGGCAGGACAATGTATCGAACCCGCTGGACAACGCTTACAGCTCAGATGGAGGGTCATCGTGGAGCTACGACACAGATGGCAATTACTTCATCAGGGCGATCATAACTCAGAGGTCGGCCGTCAACGAGGATGTGGAACACGGCATGGAAGGTGTCATCATCGTGGGTTCTGTCCTGAAAATCGGTTCGGACATGCTCGAGTTCGAGGTCAAAAGTCCTGAGGTGAATCGCATCAGGTTGATCGATGTGGCCGGCCGCATAGTCAGAGAGAAGGAGATCAGGCAGCCCGGCCGTTTCTCGATGTCACTGAACAGGATGAGGTCAGGCGTCTATTTCCTGACGGCTTTCCGCGACGGGCGTCTCATGGAAACACATAGGGTAGTAATTGGAAGGTAGATTTTGATGCGGGCAGGCGCTTCGCGCCTGCCCGCAATTTAATTTCTATCCTTTTATCACGGCAAGCGGCCTCATCCTCGCCACTTTTCTGGCAATTCCAGCCCTGTGAACGGTATCAACAACTATGTCCACATCCTTGTAAGCCTCAGGAACCTCCTCCCTGAGCGTTTCATCCGAGTGAGCGCGCACTTTGATGCCCTTCCGCTTGAGCTCCTGCACGATGGACCTGCCCCTTGTTGCCCGAATGGCGGCCTTTCTGGAAAGCACGCGGCCTGCGCCGTGTGCGGTCGAGCCGAATGTCTCCTTCATCGCCTTTTCCGTCCCGACGAGTATGTAAGATGCGGATCCCATGTCGCCCGGTATCAGCACAGGCTGTCCCACATTCCTGTAAATCGGAGAGAGTTCAGGCCTGCCCTTCGCAAATGCGCGGGTCGAACCCTTACGGTGCACGACGAGCTTCATCTTCTTGCCATCGACGATATGCTCCTCTATCTTCGCTATGTTGTGTGCCACATCGTAAACGATGTGCATTCCGAGCTTCTCTGCGCTAACTCCGAGCACCTTCTCGAAGCTCTCGCGAACCCAATGCGTGATGAACTGGCGGTTTGTCCATGCGTAGTTGGCAGCGGCGGCCATTGCACCGAAATACGCGCGCCCCTCAGGTGAAGTTATCGGGACGCAGGCAAGCTGACGGTCAGGGACCTGAATCCCATACTTGTGCATTGCGCTGCCGAGCTTTCGGACATAGTCGTCGCAGATCTGGTGCCCGAACCCGCGCGATCCAGTGTGAATCATGACGGTGACAAGCCCTTTTTCGAGGCCAAACGCTTTAGCCACCTCTTTGTCGAATATCTCATCTATCACCTGGATTTCGAGGAAATGGTTGCCTGCGCCGAGTGAACCGAGCTGTGGCCTTCCCCTCTGAATGGCGCGATGTGACACTTTGGACGGGTCAGCGCCTTTCATCTGGCCTCCTTCCTCGATGCGTTCAGGATCCTCGTCCCATCCAAACCCTTTTCTGACAGCCCATTTGACGCCCTGAACCATGATCTCGCGAAGCTCGGACTCGGTAAATCTGAGCCTTCCGGGCACGCCGACGCCGGCCGGCACATTCTTGAAAACAGCATCGAGCAGCTTATCGAGGTATTTCATGACCTCTTCTTTGGTCAAATCGGTGCGGACGACGCGAACGCCGCAGTTGATGTCGTATCCGACACCGCCCGGAGATATGACACCGGTGTCGTAATCCATCGCGGCAACGCCGCCTATCGGGAACCCGTAACCCCAGTGTATGTCAGGCATGGCAAGGGAATACTTCACGATGCCCGGAAGATGAGCCACATTGGCAACCTGTTCGGGCGCCTGATCCTGCACAATGGATTTAACCAGCTTTTCCGAAGCGTAAATGATCCCCGGAACGCGCATGCCGGGCTTGTAACTCTTAGGTATAATCCACCTGTAATTGTCGATTTTTTCAAGCGGACCGTTCCATCTCCTTCCTGCCATCGCAACCCTCCTTTTGTTTGAATGTGATTTTAAAGCAAAGGGATAAGCTCTTTAAACCTGAGAGAACGGGGCTCAAATCAACCCGAATGTCGATTTTTGAGCTGGAATTAAGGGGACAATTCCTGCAAGCATGGGGCACAGGAACCCAAGGAGCGGATAGCAAAAGCCACATATTTTTAACGATATCCTCGGATTTCTTGATAAACGCCCATGTAGTTCTTAAAATAGCAAGCATCCAAAATAACAGGAGGAATAAATGATGAAGTGGCTAAAAGTAGCAGTTGTTGTATCCCTGATGGTTGGATATGCCTATGCACAGAACTGGCATGAATGGGCTACGGACAGCCCTGATGACAGCGTTTATGCCGATACTTCTGGTTACAATCAGTACACCCGCGACATAGTCGTAGGGTCTGACCTCGATCAGGATGGGAAACGTGAGGTCATCTTTACAGACTACAAGAACGGCGGTCGTATCCATGTGTTTGAGCTGGTCGCTCCTGAGACCCTTCAGGAAGTCTGGACATATCAGCTCCCGAACTCCGGTTATTATTCGACTGCCCGTAGCGTCAAAGTCGGCGATCTCGATGGCGACGGTAACGGTGAGATCCTTGTTGCATACACAGGGCCGAGCGGCGACACCACTTATGCAGGCCTCTATGTGTTTGAGTGGAACGGTGCAGACAACAGCTATGGCAACCCTGACGGCACACCCAGCACCAAGATCATCGACTTCGCATTTGAATACGATTCCACAGGTAACCTCGTTTATCCCGACAAATACAGATCCGAAGATATAGCTGTTGGCGATTTCGATGG
>JALVZN010000101.1 GCA_027037615.1 Caldifarciminota bacterium
AAAAATGCGATAAACGACAGTCCAAAATCAGCTACTATCTTGTAGCGTTCCGCAAAAGTGAACTCTGAGAGCACGAGCGATGACAGGAGCATGACGATGGCGAATATCAGGATGCCCCAGAACAATCGGCTCCTCGCTCCCTCTTTGAATGTCCCGGAAAATATGGCCAGAACTGCTTTCATGCCTCTTTCACCTCCTCGATGAAAACATCCTCGAGTGTCCTCTTTTGAGGGGTAATTCGCAGCAGCTTGCCGTCTCCTATCCTTATTATCTCAACGATGTTGTAAAGCTCATCTTCGGACGCCTCCACGGTCATAACATCTTCGTTGATTTCAATCCGGCTCTTGGACAGCCTTTCAATCCGTTTCAAAATTTTCTGATCCGTGATACCAGTAAATTCTATCTGGTAGCCCTTGGTCTTTCCAAGCAGATCCGACAGTTTGCCGGATTTCCGCAATTCTCCATTGATTATTATGCCAACGCTGTCGCACACCACCTCTGCATCCGGCAGTATGTGAGTGCTGAAAAACACGGTTTTGCCCTGTTCTTTGAGTTTCAATATCAGGTCGAGCACCATCTTCCTTCCCAGAGGGTCGAGGCCGGATGTGGGCTCGTCGAGGATGACAAGTTCGGGATCGTTCACAAGGGCCTGAGCAAGCCCGATCCTTTGGAGCATGCCTTTCGAGAATTTGCGCAGTCGGCTGTCCCGATGTTCTTCAAGCCCGACGAATTCGATCAGCTCATCAACCCTGCTCTTCAATTCTGTCCCGCTTATCCCGTAAAGTCTCCCGTTCAGAAACAGGAACTCGGCTGCCGTTAAGTAGTCGTAGAAGTAGGGGTTTTCCGGCAGGAACCCGACCTTTCGGCGCGCCTCGGGCCGCTCGATCGGTGTGCCAAACAGCCATGCCTTTCCGGATGTCGGGAAAAGCAGTCTCAAAAGCATTTTGATAGTGGTAGATTTACCGGCTCCATTCGGGCCCAAAAATCCAAAAACTTCGCCACTGGCAACCTGGAGGTCGAGATTTACAACAGCCCGTGTCTCCTCCTTTTTTACCAGTTTGTTTTTGAAGAAAATCTTGGTCAATCCTTCTGTTTGTATGACGAATTCCATGGATCTGGCTCCTTCTGACATTGTTACTTATGATGCAGAAGAAGGGGGCAATTTTCAATGCAATCTATTGACTATCCCTTATAATACAGACACAACTTATCTTATGGATGATTTGTCAGTGGATTGGTGATGAGTGATAACGAGGGGTTGACAAGGGGTGGGTTCTCCACTAACATATTTGCGCCTTCAAAAAGGGTTCTTTGAAAACTAAGTGGAGTGTCTCTGGATGGTGAGACGAGACTGAGCAAGGAAAAAAATATTCCCTATGGAGGGTTTGATCCTGGCTCAGGGCTAACGCTGGCAGCGTGTCTTAGCCATGCAAGTCGTGGGCGAAACTCCCCTTCGGGGGAGGAGTAGACCGGCGGACGGCGGAGTAACACGTGGCTAACCTGTCCTCCGGTGGGGGATAACTGGGGGAAACCCCAGCTAATACCGCATGAAGCCTCATTGGGGCATCCCGATGGGGTGAAAGCTGGCCTCTGCTTTGCAAGCTGGCGCCGGAGGAGGGGGCCGCGGCCTATCAGCTTGTTGGTGGGGTAAAGGCCCACCAAGGCTACGACGGGTAGCCGGTCTGAGAGGACGGCCGGCCCGAGGGGCACTGAGATACGGGCCCCACTCCTACGGGAGGCAGCAGGCTAGAAATTTGGGCAATGGGGGAAACCCTGACCCAGCGACGCTGCGTGCGGGAAGAAGGCCTTCGGGTCGTAAACCGCTGTCAGTGGGGACGATGGGGCTGGCTGTTAACAGCAGTCAGCCTTGACGGTACCCGCAGAGGAAGCCCAGGCTAACCTCGTGCCAGCAGCCGCGGTAATACGGGGTGGGCGAGCGTTGCCCGGAATCACTGGGCTTAAAGGGGGCGTAGGCGGCTCGGTAAGTCAGGCGTGTAATCTGACGGCTCAACCGTCAGGCTGCGCCTGAAACTGCCGGGCTAGAGGGCGTCAGAGGAGAGCGGAACTCCCGGTGTAGCGGTGAAATGCGTAGATATCGGGGGGAACGCCGGTGGCGAAGGCGGCTCTCTGGGGCGACCCTGACGCTCAGGCCCGAAAGCCAGGGGAGCGAAGGGGATTAGATACCCCCGTAGTCCTGGCCGTAAACGATGGGTGCTAGGTGTTGGGCCCTTCGGGGCTCAGTGCCGCAGGGAAACCGTTAAGCACCCCGCCTGGGGAGTACGCCCGCAAGGGTGAAACTCAAAGGAATTGACGGGGGCCCGCACAAGCGGTGGAGCGCGTGGTTCAATTCGACGCTAAGCGAAGAACCTTACCTGGGCTTGACATGCTGGTGGTACCGACCCGAAAGGGAAGGGACCCGCCTTCGGGCGGGAGCCAGCACAGGTGCTGCACGGTCGTCGTCAGCTCGTGCCGTGAGGTGTTGGGTTAAGTCCCGCAACGAGCGCAACCCCTGCCCTTAGTTGCCATCGGCGCTCATGGAGCGGCCGGGCACTCTAAGGGGACTGCCGGCGATGAGCCGGAGGAAGGTGGGGACGACGTCAGATCCGTGTGGCCTTTATGCCCAGGGCTACACACGCGCTACAATGGGCGGTACAGAGGGTTGCAACCCCGCGAGGGGGAGCCAATCCCTAAAACCGCTCCCAGTTCGGATCGCAGGCTGCAACTCGCCTGCGTGAAGGCGGAATCGCTAGTAATCACCTATCAGCATGGGGTGGTGAATACGTTCCCGGGCCTTGTACACACCGCCCGTCACGCCATGGGAGCCGGGAACGCCTGAAGTCGCTCGCCCAACCCGCTTCGGCGGGAGGGAGGCGCCTAGGGCGGGCCCGGTGACTGGGGCGAAGTCGTAACAAGGTAGCCGTACGGGAACGTGCGGCTGGATCACCTCCTTTCAAAGGAGCTTAAATAATTATCCCCTGTCTCACTGTCTGGAGACACTCCACTTTCCTTTTTTCTTTTCCCCTAATCGGGGGCCCGTAGCTCAGTTGGTTAGAGCGTTCGCCTGATAAGCGAGAGGTCGGTGGTTCGACTCCACCCGGGCCCATTTAAGCCCCTGCTTGGGGCTTTTTTATTCCCCATCCTCCCAAAAGGACTGCCCTTTCCCTCCCAAAAGTCCCGATATCCACACTTTACGAACTCGTAGGTCATGTTTGATAATTGACACAGCATCGAATTCGGAGGGAATTGCGCGATATGTCGGATAAAAATGGGCAAACGAGACGGTTTCGTATCTATTTTTACGGTGCTGTTCAGGGTGTTGGGTTCAGGCCTACCATCTATCGGCTGGCGAAATCGCTCGGCGTGAAAGGCAGCGTCCGTAATACCACTGAAGGGGTTATCGTTGAGATTGAAGGAGATGTCCATGCAGAGGAATTCGTCGATCATGTGAAATCCAACCTTCCGCCCCTTGCAAAACTCACCGGTGTCGAATGGCATGAGCTTGAGCCTGTCGGTTATGTTGATTTCATCATAGAGAAAAGCAGCCATGGCAATGAGGTTCAGGCTCTCGTTTTGCCCGATGCCGCCATCTGCGAGGATTGTAAGCGCGAACTTTTCGATCCATCGGACAGAAGATACCGCTATCCTTTCATAAATTGCACCAATTGTGGCCCGAGGTTTACCATCATCAAAGCCCTGCCCTATGATCGACCCAATACCACCATGGCTGTTTTTAAGATGTGTCCGGAATGCGAGGCTGAATATCATGACCCATCATCGAGGCGGTTTCACGCCCAACCGAATTGCTGTGCTGTTTGTGGGCCAAGGCTTTTACTCATAGGGCCTGAAGGTGAGGTCGAGGGGGACCAGATCAAGCTCACTGCTAAGGCGATCCTCGAGGGCAAGGTCGTTGCAATCAAAGGGCTCGGTGGATACCATTTCGCATGCGATGCCACGAATGATGAAGCGGTCAAGAAGCTCAGAATGCGTAAGAGAAGGTATAACAAGCCATTTGCCCTTATGGCTCGCATGGAGGACATTGAGAGGATATGTAGGTTTTCGGAGTGCGAACGTGCGCTTCTCCAATCGACTGCTGCGCCCATCGTCCTTCTTGAACCTGAATCCGACGGGATGATTTCGCAGTTTGTGGCACCAGGCCAGAAAAAGCTTGGTTTCATGATACCGTACACTCCACTTCATCTCCTTCTAATGGAAGAGCTTAAAAGGCCGATAGTCCTCACTTCTGCAAACCCGACCGGAGAGCCGATCATCTTCCGAGACGAGATAAATCGGCTTCTGAAATTTGCTGATCTTGTCCTGACGCATAACCGCGACATTTACATCCGTGCAGATGACTCCGTTGACATGGTGTTTCGGGGGGCGCGATACCCGCTCAGGCGTTCGCGCGGATATGCGCCGCTTCCGGTGAGACTTCCCATAGATTTCAGGCGGACACTCCTTGCCGTCGGGCCGATGATGAGGACGACATTCACGCTTCTCATTGGCCGAAACGCATTTCTAAGTCAGCACATAGGAGATACTGACACGCTTGCGGGGCTGCAGGCTGAGATAGAGGCCGTAAATCACTTCATCAACCTGTTTCAGGTTAGCAAGGTCGATGTCGTTGCAATAGACAAACATCCACTTTACCCCAACCGTTCGATCGCCGACGAATTTCCGGATGCCGAGGTTATCGAGGTTCAGCATCACCGGGCACACATAGCAGGCGTTATGGCAGAACACGGACTTACGGGCGAGGTCATCGGTGTGGCGATGGATGGCACCGGCTACGGCGATGATGGTGCTGTCTGGGGCGGTGAATTCTTCGCGGGAGAAATCCACGACCTCAAAAGGGTTGGCCATCTGCGATATGTTTTCCTGCCCGGAGGCGATTCCAGCATCCGCCACATCTGGAAATTTGCGCTTTCGATCCTTTACGAGTTAGGCGAGGAGCCGTCTATGTTTGAGAAAAAATTTGGCAATGATTACCGCATGTTGCTGGGCGCTATCAAAAACCGTTTCGCCGGTGTGATGACATCGAGTGCCGGCCGCCTGTTCGATGCGGCATCTTACCTGCTTGGAGTTTGCGAGGAAAACACATTCGACGGGGAGGCTCCCATGCGGCTTGAGGCCGCTGCCGTCCCCGCTGATGGGCGATATGGATTTGAAGTTCACGATGATGGCAATGGCTATGTGCTCGATATGTTGCCTGCGTTCAGGGAGATGCTTCAGGATGGCGAAGATGTCAGTTTCAGGGCCTTCAAATTCCACCGCACGCTTGCAGATGGCATTGTCGAAGTCGTGCGACGCATCGAAGCGGATACGGGCATAAAGCGTGTTGCACTTTCAGGCGGCGTCTTCCAGAATTTGACATTGTTAAAGATGGTGGTTTCATCCCTTGAGCGTAGAGGATTTGATGTTCTGATACATCGTGAAGTGCCGCCGAACGATGGCGGACTGTCGCTTGGCATGGCCATGCTGGCAGCCATGCAATAGGGGAGAATTCACAGTAAAATGCAAATTTTTAAGCTTTTTTCTGCAGTACAAACTCTAAAGATGAGCTCGATTTCTCTCAGATAAGGCTTTGTGCTTTATGATAATAAAAATTCGTGGGGTTAGCAGATATGAAGGACAAAAGAAAAATTGCCGAATTGATTTACGGAATATTAAAAGAAGGCGATGTTAGAACATATCTCCCTTTAATTTCAGGGGTGCTCGAGGAGGAAAAGACGGATAAACTGAAGATCACAAAAACACCTGTGCTGAACTCTATTGGTCAGGAGTTGGGAAAGTTGTTAGAAAAGGAGGATTGGAAGTTTAAGAAGCTTATGGAGCTATGGAAAGTGGGCAAAAGGGAGGAAAAACTGATTGTAATTAGTGCCATGGGAGTGATTAGCAGGAAAGAGTATGAATACGCAAAACAATTTATCATCGACATATTAGACGATATTTCCGATTGGGAGATTTGCGATCAATTATCTTTAAGGGTAATTGTGAAATTAGCTACCCAGAACCCATCTGAAATCTTTGGTTTGATGGCTCAATGGGTCACCTTTGAAAATAAATGGGTTAGAAGGCTTGCTGTTGCTACGATCCCGCCTTATATCAGGGCAAAAAGCTCGGAATCAAAGACCTGCCTCGAGTTTTTGAATAAGGTTATGGAAGAGAGCGACAAAGATGTCAGGAAAGCAATTGGTTGGGCATTGAGGGAAGTATCCAAGAAAGATGGCGAAGCGGTCTTCGAATTCCTGAAAAAATGGGCACGGAGCGAGGATAAAAACACAAAATGGATTGTCAGGGAGGGGATGAAGAAGTTGCCGGAGGAACAGCAAAAACAATTAAGAACCATGATTGGGGTGTGACATGGCAAAAGAAATTCGTGTGAAATCGATCTTGAATAAACATAAAAAACGGGATCCTTGGTTTTTAGACGATTATTCGGTAAATCCTTATTCCGGTTGCTCTTTCAACTGCATTTATTGTTACATCAGGGGAAGCAAATACGGGAGGGATATGTCGAGAACTTTGTCTGTAAAGTTAAACGCTCCTGATATACTCGAAAAACAGCTAAAAAGAAGGGCGGAAAAAGGGGAATACGGTATTATCGCATTGTCCACATCTACAGAACCATATCAGATAGTTGAGAAAAAGGTCGGACTAACGAGGAAACTACTTGAAATTATTCTAAAATATCGTTTCCCTGTGCATATTTTGACCAAGTCTGTTCTTGTTTTGAGAGATCTGGATCTACTGAAAGAAATTGACGAAAAAGCAATCCTCCCATCTGATTTGAAAGGCAAATTAAGCAACGGCGTGATCATTAACTTCTCAATTTCGACTCTTGATGGAAAATTAGCTAAAATCCTTGAGCCAGGAGCTCCAGAACCAGAAAAAAGGCTGAGAACAATGCAAAAGTGTAAAGAAGAAGGTTTTTTAACTGGTGTGTCCTATATACCGATACTACCTTATATCACCGATTCCGAAGAAGATCTTGATAACATGATAAAAATAGCCAGAGATTACGGGGCAGATTTCGTTTTTGTGGGGTCACTCACTTTATTCGGCAATAAACCCGGAGATTGCAAATTTCTTTTTTACAGGTTTCTTGAAAGATATCACCCTCATCTCGTGTCAAAATACAGGGATCTGTTTAAAAATTCTTTCCAGCCTCCAATGGTATATCAAAAAGAACTTGAAGGAAAAGTAAAAAGATTATGTGTTAAACATGGAATAAAGAACAGGCTTATCTAACTGGTTAAGCCCATAGTGTGATATCCGCCGGTTTGCTGTCTATCGAGAAGCTACAGTTCAATATGAGAAAAAGATTACACAATCTGGGTAATAATCTTTTTAGTCGTGAGAAAATCAACTCCTTATTTTGTGCAAAGTGTTTGGGAAAAAGGTTAGATGATTTGTGGATTTCAAAATAAGACAACGATAGGTGCTTTTAGATGAACCAATTAATGTAAGTCTGTATGCCGTTTACTTTGTTGTGTCGGACATAAGTGCTGTATTGATTTATAAACCTGACTTAACCCCTTTGCATAACTGATCATTCCTATACACGTTCTTACCCGTCGCCACCGCATTAGCAATTTCCACTATCCTATCTGTGACTCCTTCCCCAACTACAAATGTATCCTGCCTTTGTAACTCTCCTATCGTTTGAATCCGTAGTTCACTCGCATTGGCTCCAATACTCCTACCTTCACGAGATACCCGGGAAATACATCTATATGGCAAATATTGCGGAGAACATAAATGCAGGTCTTGGGCTAATGAGGATGGAGCCAGGCTGCTACTTTCCATCAATGAGGTCGCTGGAGATCAATTTGTTTATTCAGCTGAGCAATTTAAACAACTGATGGATACGTAAGCAGATTCCGAAGATAAAGGCAAATTTTTACGAGAAGCCACAACATGTTATCACCGAATATCTAAGTATAGAGCCACCGAATACCTTATCAAACATATTGTTGGGAACATAATAGATTCCACATCCCAATTGACGGGACGAAAGCAGGGCTTTTAAATATCCGCCGTTATGTGGCAATTCCTTCTTATGACTTCATCGGTTCTTGCCTATTGGCTTTACGAAAAGCTTTCCTTAGCGAGGGCAAGGAGCAGGTTGCGGATACGGATTCATGTAAACGGCACGCGAGGCAAATCCTCGACGACGAGGCTCATTGCCGCTGTCCTGAGGGCTGGCGGAATTAAAACATTCGCGAAGGTGACAGGCACACTGCCGGTCTTCATCTACGATGATGGCTCAGAGGTCTTCATCCCCCGTCCCGGAACGCGCGACTTCAGGGAACACGGGCTGCCGAACATCAACGAGTACATCAAGGTCATCCGTGCGGCCGCCGAGCTTGGCGGCGAAGCGCTTGTAGCCGAGTGCATGGCGCTGAGGCCAGACCTGCAATGGACGGCGGAACACGCTATGATGAAATCCAATGTCGGCGTCATAACCAATGTGCGTCGCGATCACCTCGATGTTATGGGGCCAACCCTGCGCGATGTGGCGCTCGCACTCTCATCTACCATCCCGTTCAACGGACATCTCATAACGGCTGAGCGCGAATACCTGCCGATATTTCAATCCGTTGCCGATGAGAGGAACACGAAAGTGCACTATGTCACAGGCGATTCTGTAAATCCGTCTATCATGCAAGGATTTAGCTACATCGAACATGCCGATAATGTGGCAATTGCGTTGAAGGTGGCTGAGCTGTTTGACATACCGCGCAATGTGGCCATCAGAGGGATGCATTCGGCAAAGCCCGATCCCGGCGCCCTGAAAATCCTCAAGGTGAACGATCTCGGGAAAACCATCCATTTCGTCAATGCCTTTGCAGCGAACGATCCCGATTCGTTCAGGGTTATCTGGAACCTCGTCCGCGATAGGTTTGACAGCTGGATAATCGTCATGAACTGCCGCGAAGACCGAATTGAGCGCTCAATCCAGCTGGGCGAGCTGTTCGTTCAGGACATGCTGGATGTGGACGGCGTGGTTGTGACCGGCAAGGCCGTTTCCGCATTCACAAAGGTCATTGAGCCCAAATACAGGGGCAAAATCGTTGATTGTGAAGGATGTAGCGTGGAAGA
>JALVZN010000102.1 GCA_027037615.1 Caldifarciminota bacterium
AACCGAATTTTGCCTTATCTTTTCTTCGCCATCGGATTCGTGTCGCTGTCGTCCATCTTTCTTGTGAGACCGATAACGCGCTCAATTCAGAGGGAAGTTGAGACAACTTCGAGGGTTATAGCAAAGCTTTTCTCGACTTTGTTGATACCTGCAACCGAGGAGAGCGATGTGGCGGACATCATTCGGGATGTCGTAAACGATGTGGATTTCCCGATGGTCGTGGTTGATGTGAGCGGCACGCCGAGGGCGTGGAAAGGCGTTGGAGTCGATCCAAAAAGGTTTTCGGCGGCTGAACTTGATCGACCTGAGCTCTTGCGGCATGACCCCGAATTCCAGAAGCTGCTGAAGGCCGTCGAAAGTTTGAAAGAGGCCCATCAACCCATTCCAATGGAGCTTCACGGCAAAGTGGTTGGTTACATTTACTACGGCAACCCTGAGATCGTGAACTACATAAAGCTTTTGCCTTTGCTTTTGACGATAGTCGGCGTTCTTTCGTTCGTGGGGCTCATGTGGGCTGCCGGTTCTATCCAGAGATACCAGATGGAGGCGTTGTGGAGCATGTTCGCCAAAGGGCTTGCCCACCAGATGGGCGTCCCGACCTCATCCTTGATGGGCTGGTTCGAGCTTCTGAGGTCACATCCCGACATCGAACAGGACATCGTCAACGGCATGGAAAAGGATCTGAACAGGATTTCGTCGATCCTTCAACGGTTTTCGAGGATCGGCGGCGGCCACAAGTTCAGCCGATTCCGCCTGTCCGAGCTTGTCAATTCGACCGTTCGTGAGGCCAGGGAACGATTTTTGAAGGGGTATAGCCCCGATATCGTCGTCCATTCCGACTGCGAGGTGATGGGCGACTTTGAGCTCCTCTCGTGGGCGGTTGAAAACCTGGTGAAAAACGCTTATGAGGCAAGAACGAATTCTCCTCACATTGAAATTCATGTCGATGTCAGGGACAGGAAGGGCATCATCAGGGTTGTGGATCACGGCAGAGGGATACCCCCTGACAAGCAGAAACTCATTTTCAAGAAGGGATTTACGACCAAGGAAAGAGGATGGGGCATGGGCTTGTTGCTGACAAAGAGGATCGTTGAGGACATCCATCACGGAAAAATAAGGCTTGTGTCATCTTCGCCCGGCAGGGAAACGATTTTTGAGATAGAGCTCCCTGTCGAGGATGGCGAGTCAAAATAAATTTGGCGGAGGTCAATGCGATGAAAGGGGTTGGCGATATAGATGACATATTGAAGATGCTGCCCGAAAAGCTGCAAAAATGGGTTAAAAGCTGGCCCGAGAAGATGGAGGAATACGCTGCCGTCGTGGCGCTGATAGCGAGCATCAAGGGCGTGAAGGACGAAAAAGGGCTGCAGGAGTTCTTCGAGAGCGATCTTGAGATGCAGATCGTTTTGATGAACATGCTTTACCATTCTGGTGGGGAATCGCGTGAGTTTATGGAAAAAAGCGTCATGGAGAAGCTACAACCTGAGGCTGCTGTCCTTGTCAAAGCGCCAACCGAGGACATCCTGAGCATCGAGGTGAGCAAACGCATCCCTCAACTCAAGGCTATGCTGGAGAAGGGGGCAAAAGACGAGCCCCAGAATTGAGCCCCATTCCATGCTTCGGCAAAAATTGGCTGGCAACAATCCTTTGTCAAAGCTGACTATGTCGCTGTTCCTGAATTGGACGGATTTCGATGAGCATTAAATCGTTCCCTTAGAGCAAAACAGGAGGTCTCACTCATGGGGAAAATCCACGATTTCGTGCTTGATGGGCTGGATTTGAGGAACAAGGTCATCCTCGATGCGGCAGTTGGGGCGGGCATATCGACTTATTTCTGGGCAAAAGCGGTCCATGAGCAGGGAGGCACCTCCAAAATCATCTGTGTTGACAACGACCTTCCGCAGATATGGATTGACAGGATAAAGAAAAGGCTTGGAGAGTATAGCAGATACATCGAGTTGAAAGAGGCGGACATCTTTGATCTGCACTTCATAAAGGACGAGTCGATAGACATTGTGAATTGCGACGACACCATCGTTTTTCTGAACCCCAGACCTTTGAAGCTCCTGTCCGCATTGAAGGAGTTTGAAAGGGTTTTGAAGCCGGGCGGTCACCTGATAATCACTTCCGAGATCCCTGTGGAAGGGCTCGAAAATCCCGATAACGAGGGGCAATGGAGGCGATGGAACCTGTCGAAGGCTATCTACGATTTGAAAGGAGAGACATGGTCGTCCGAACCACTTCCGGAAGAGCTCAAATTTGCCCTCAACCTCCTCGGATTTGATGTCTATGCCGAGAAGATATTCCCTTCGGCGAAGAACTTTCACCATAAAGAGGTCATGGACGAGTGGAGGGAATTGATGTTGAATGACATCAAGGAAATACCGTGGGATGAGGAGCTGAAAGACGCTTTGATTGAGGAGGTTAACAGGGTTTACGATAAGGTTTTGAGCGACGGGTTCTTGATGAATCCGGCCATCTATGTTTTGAAGTGCAGGAAAAGGGAGGCGGGATAAGCCATTTGAGCTGACGCCGATTAGGAGAACGAACTCTGGTTTCCTGTTCGGTCGATGATCCTCGCCCCGCTTGAGAGGGGCTTTACGAGGGAGGTGAGCCATGAAAAGGCTTTTGTTGATACTTATCATGCTGTCAGGGCTGAACGCCCAGAGTGTGGTCAAGGTGCTTGATGCCCCTCGCCGTTCCGGCGGTCTGACTTTTGACGGGGAGCACCTTTACTCCGGCCTGTATGCGAGCGGAAACGATGTGTTTATTTTCCAGATTGATACTTCAAACGGCGCGGTGATCGACACGATACCATCTCCGAGGGACGATTGCTATGGGCTCGCTTTCGACGGCGAATACATCTATTTCCTGCACCATTACATGGGGAGTGATCATCACATCTACAAACTTGACACGCTTGGGAATTTGATCGATTCGTTTCCAACCCCGAGGCATTACATGGCAGGTCTGACATACGACGGCGCCCATCTCTGGGCAGCTGCGTATTACGATCCAGACGGACGGTTCTACGAGATAGATCCAGCCACAGGCGACACTTTGAGAAGCCTGCCCGCACCTGACGCACAGCCGTGGGGACTTGCGTTTGACGGGACGAACCTCTGGATGGTCGATTACTACGCCAACATGGTCTATGCTGTCGATACCGCAAGCGGTCAGGTCGTGGCGTCGTTCAGCTCTCCGGGCGCCAATCCCACAGGCGCGACATGGGACGGCGCTTACCTGTGGGTCACAGCCAAAAATCCGAACTCTCCAACCGGCTGGTCGTTCTTTCAGATAAATGTCTCAGGCGGCGGCACACCTGACATCTACATACCCGACACGCTTCTTGACTTTGGGGCAGTGTCCGTCGACGATACGGCGACAGCCTCGCTTCAGATTTACAATCAGGGAGATACCGTTCTCACGATAGACTCTGTTGAAATCAGCGGCGACGGGTTTTTCGTGAGTCAAACCGCATCGCCAATAGCATCGATTGATCCGGGAAGCAGTTACGGATTGCCTGTGCATTTCTACGCCATAGCCACTGGCGAATATCGAGGCACGCTGTCGGTCTTCTCGAACGATCCCGATGAGGGGAGGGTAGATGTCAGCCTGCATGCGAGCAGTGTGCTTTACGGGCCGCACATCGTGACCAGCGACACGACGATGGATTTTGGCGAAAACTATGTCGGCGGGCTCAAACGGATGGTGCTCGTCGTCACCGATTCAGGGACATCCGACCTGATCATCGACAGCATCCGCGTCTCCTCGGCCAACTTTTACCTCGAAGACATCGACTTTCCGATAACCGTAAGACCCTTAAATTCGGACAGCCTAACTGTTTTCTTCTCACCTGAGGTCGAAGGTGAGGTGAACGACACGATGTGGATCTACTCCAACGACGCCGCTGCCCCGTCATTCCCGATCGCTTTGCACGGACAGGCGATTTCTCCGTCCGCTTTCACAGGTGGTGACCTGCTCTGGAGCGTCTCGGGCCCCGACAATGTCGTCTCTTCTACCTATTTCGTGGATCCTCGAGACAGCACGCCGATCGTGGTTTTCGATTCCTACGATGCAGGTGTGACGGGCGACAACCTTTTCGCAATTCGTGGGAACAGCTACGGTGAGGCTATCCCGCTATGGACTCGTGACATCGGCGGAGGCTGGGGTGAGGGCGGTTTGAAAGCCGTCTCTGACCTCAACGGCGACGGTTTCCCTGACATCGTGCACGGGAGTGCGTGGGGAGACCGCACGATTTACGCCATATCCGGCCTCGATGGCACCGTTATCTGGAGCTATGACACGCACAGGGAGGATGGGCACGGCGGCTGGGTCTATTCCGTCGATACGCTCGGCGATGTCAACGGCGATGGTGTGCCTGAAGTTATTGCAGGTGTTGGCGGATGGAACAGTGGCTCGATGGGGCCGCGCTGCGTGTATGTGTTCGATGGGGCCAGCGGAACCGTGCTTTTCAGACATCAGGCGAACGATGCGGTCATAACAGTTGCGCCCATAAGGGATGTGAATGGCGATTCGTATCCTGACATAATCGCTGGCGCAGGCGGCAATTCCGTGAGGGACAACCATGTGTATCTCGTGAGCGGCAATCCCGCCGAAAATGGCCGGGTGATATGGAGTTACGACACAGGTGGCGATGTGTGGTGGGTGATCTCGATACCGGATTTGAACGGCGACGGTGTGGACGATGTGATCGCCGGCAACTGGAGCGGCATGGTTCTGGCGATAAGCGGAGCCGATGGGCAGCTGATATGGCAGAACACGGTCTCCAGCGTCGTGATGAAAGTCGTTGATATAGGCGATGTTTCGGGTGATGGCCTGCACGATGTAGCTGTTGGGAGCTGGTCAAGCGATGTGATGGTTCTTTCTGGCAGCGACGGGGCCATCCTGTGGAGATTTTACACGGGTGGCGATGTGTGGACTGTCAACTCAGTTGACGACCTGAACGGCGACGGATTTAACGAGGTGGTCGCAGGCTCATTTGACCACAAGATTTATGTGCTTGACGGGCACACAGGTGACAGCCTATGGAGTTTCGCAGGGGACAACAAATTCTTTACGGTTCTTGCTGTCCCTGATGTCAACGGGGATGGGTTTGCGGACATCGGAGGTGGCACGCAGATGCTCGGCAGCAACGGCGGGACATTCTATCTGCTCTCAGGCGGAGCCGTGCCGCCATCCGTGAACGAAGGGTATGCCGATGTCGGTCAGACCACCATCACCATAACCCCAAATGTCTCAGCTGACGGGATGTTCACGGTGAAGGCGCCGAAGGCGAGTAGCGTCAAAGTCTATGACGCATCCGGAAGGGAGGTCTTTAGCCACACTGTTGTCGGGAACACGCTCAGCTTCAAGTTGAATTCGCCCGGCGTTTACATCCTGCTCATCGATACCGGGCGTTCCGTCAGGACACAGAAGATAGTGGTTGTGAGGTGAGTTCAGGGGCGGCGGCATTCGCCGCCGCCCCTCATCAACGCAGCAAAAATTCGGGAACCAGCGAAATCGTGAGTATCGGGTAACTCCATTCAGTGGCACCAAACGATGCCTTAAACCTCTTCAGCCCCTCTTTTCCGAGGCTTGCGCCCATGTTATACCATTCGGAGCCAAGCCTGTTTGCGAGCTCGATGGCCTCGACATGAAGCAGGTTGTTCGGCCTGAGATGCAGCCATTTCGTGTATGAGGCGCCGTGCCAGTAGAAAAGTTCTCCTTTGCCTTCCAACAGCCAGATGCCTGCAATAGGCCTGCCCTGATAGGTAGCGAGCAGCAGGTGGACATTTTTCAGGGCAATGAGATGCTGAAAGAAATCAATCGAGTAAGTCATTGCACCGCCGTGTCTTTTGGTAGTGTCAGCATACATCCTCGTGTACTCCTCGACATCGGAGCTGGATCCGATTTTAACCCTGACGCCGCTGCGGTATGCTTTGCGGTAGTTGCGCCTGCATGATGAGTTGCATCTACCGAGCGGATCGGACGGGATCGGATGCAAAATCATCGTCTCCCCGCGTGTCATCCTGACGAACCATGGAGGGGTGCCGTGAAACGACAGCCATGGAGTGCCGTTAAACACTATCCGACTTGCGAGGTATCTCCTCATGATGGAGGACAGGAAAAGTCCAAGTTCGTGGAGGTCAACGCTGCCGTTCGGCGTTATAGGGCCGCCATATCCCCCCATCGGGCCGCTGTGAATTACTTTCGTAAACAGCTTGTTTCTAACGAGAACGGGCACGGCAAGGCCCGTTTCGCTCACCAACAGCCTGCTTTCGCCCTCAAAAAGCGAAAACCATTCCAGCCTCCAGAAAAAACTGTGTCTCTCGACATTGAGAACCGCGGCCATCCACTCCTTGTGATCGGCAATGACCCGCATTACACCTTGTAGCCTCCTTCAAATTCCTCGATCACATTGCTCAGGTGCCACCTGAAGTTTATCAGCTTCCATAACTTCTCGATCTTGGAAATGTCTCCCAGATCGAGCGATTTGTCCTTCCGTATGCGCATCAGCCAAAAGTCTATGCTGTTAAACATCTTAAACGCAATCGCATACAGGAAAAGCTCGTTTACGGTAATTCGGCCGGTCTTGAGCATCCACCTCAATCTCGGCCATTCCACCCTCCTCAAAAATTCTTCAAACCCCTTGATCTTGGCATAAACAGACTTGCCCAGGGCCGTCATTGCCCCGGTGTATTTCCATCCGAAAAGGGCTGTAACGGCCCCGAATATGAAAAACGATAGCAGGTAATCGCCGGACTTGCCTAACTGGAAGTTGTAAAGATAGGCCACAAAGACTGCCCACAGGGCTGCTGCCAGCCCGAGAAGCATTATCCTCCTCTTTGACGACATGAGGAATCTGTAATAGACCGGTTTGTGATATGTCAGGTAGTCCTTGAAAGTCAGGTCGAAGGCTTTTTTCCATTCTGTGAGGTTGTTTAGCACATAGTCGAGGCTCACCTCCGACGGAAACTCGTTGTAATTCAATTGAATTCCGGATTCGAGTATGGTCCTGACGCCTGTCATGGTGAACACGCGCGTCATGACAAACCTTTCAAGCGGGTTCAGATCGTCAAGCTCGTTCATATCCCTGAGCCTGCGGATGTAGAAGTCGTTTTTCGACGGTATCAGTTCTACGACCCCTTTCCTCTCAAGCTCTAACAGGGTAACAAGAAGCTCTCGCTCATCGGCCGCTCTGTCCTCGATCATGTAAGCCACTTCTTCAGGGGAAATTCCTTGGGGTGGCCTGTATTCCACGGTGGACGGAGGCCCCGAAGTCGCCCAGTTGTAGAAAAGGAAAATCCCGACTGCCCACAATATGGCAAAAGGTATGAGTGAGCGGAACAGGAGAATGGACAGGATTGCCGTCGTGTAGGCCGCACCGAGCAACAAAAACATGAATTCCTGAGTTGCGGCGTAAAAGCCCATTATCCCTGCAAGTAACAGGGCCGCAACCAGAACCATATACCAGTTGTGAAACAGGTATGGGAAGAAGTAAAAAGTGGTAACCCCAAAGATGAAAAGTATGAAGGCGAGGGTGGTCAGGCTCGTCCTTCGTCTGCGCTGCAATGCATATCTTATGAGCGTCTCATCGATTTTCGCTCTGTCGTGAAATCCGAACATGGTATCCCCTTATAAAAATCGGGGGCGGCTGAGTGCTCAGCCGCCCCCTGTGCTTGCCGTTTCAGCTAAAGTTCTACTGATGGTTGATGAGCCTCAGGCCCTGAACCAGCTGGAACCATGTCTCGATGCTCTGAGTGCCGTTGCTTGTGTTGGGTGTACCAATTGTATAAACAAGTCCGAAGTATCCATCTTCTGTATGCACGCCATAATGGGTATTGGCGATGATTTCCTGATAGTTCACATAATTTCCAGCGGCGGGGAGCACGGAGTTTGCTTCCTCGTTTGTGACCTGTTTGATTCCATTAACCCTCCAGTCTGCGGAAGGCACGATCGTGCTATCGGAGCATGCCTGACTGACATCCGGGGAAGCGATATAGTAAGGTGTTAAGGTATATCCAGCGGCGAAGTTGGTGATGTAGAAGTCAACACTGCTTGCGCTACTGACTTGGCTCATGGGATATGCTGCGCCGCTTCCCGTGGTCCTATCCCATCCATAGCCGCTTGAGCCTGTGCCGTTGAGTTCGTAAACATCAATTGCGGCTGTGTGGTAAGGTATGGTGCTGACATTGTCGGTGGGATCGCTCTCGGTATCGCCCTTGTAGGCTGTGACATGATACTCACCAGCTATTCCCTGCGGGTCAACCTCATACTGGGTCTCGGTTGCCTCGAGGGTGTCTATCGGGGCAAAGGAGCCGTTGAGCGGTTTGAAGTAAACGATGTAACCATCGATGTCTTCAGTCGGCGATGCTTCCCATGAAAGCACAACCCTTGTGCCGGTGTTATCAGCGGATATCGAAATCGATGCAGGTGGTTCGATATTTGTCACAGGGGCGGGGCATCCTGCAAAGAAAGCAACTCCAGCCACTACCAGCAAAACAGCGATCAATCTTGTGTATTTTCTCATATCTTTCCCTCCTGTTGGGAATTTAACTCACCTATCACCTTCCACCAACTTTTGGCGGAGGAGCAGGTTTGCTGGACTGAGCAGGTTTCTTGGACTTATAGCTGCTCTGCTGTTTTTTGACGCTCTGCGTCTTCATCTCAGGTGCCTGAGCGGCAGCAAGCTCAGCGTTCAGAGAATCGATCACAGAATTCAGCATCTGAATACTGTCCTGAAGGGTTGTAACCTGATCCTGGAGCTGCGTAACCTGCTGCTCAAGCTCTTTCGCTTTTTTGGAGTTGCATGACGCTGCAAGCACAAGCCCGCCAGCAATCGCCATGACTATCCATACTTTCCTCATAACAAAACCTCCTGTTTGGTTTATGGTGACTAAATATTACCTGTGAGGTATAATGGTGTCAAGAAATTTATGTCTATTCCCCTGATCTTTAAGCTGCCTACCATGTTTTTCCAATCAAAAATGTAAATTTCTTTTCAGAGAACGGGCCGCTTCCAGTTTTGTTGCCCATGCCGTAGAGAAGTGAGCTTGATATTGTGACATCCCAGCCCGG
>JALVZN010000103.1 GCA_027037615.1 Caldifarciminota bacterium
GCGAACAGCACGCCCGCAAAATCCATACCGGTTTTGGAGAGGATCATGGGGTTCACTATGATGATATACGCCATGGTAAGGAATGTGGTTATGCCGGCGATTATCTCCGTGCGGGTATCGGTTCCCCGCTCATCCATCTTAAAGAATTCCCTCATGACAGGTCCTCCTGTTAGTTTTCAGGAAAAACATAAGTAAATCCGATCGTCAGTCTGTCGTTGCTGGATATGTATTCACCGCCTAAATTGTCATCGCTCAGACTTCTTGATCTGTTGATAAAGTTGCTGTTCTTGAAAAATGTATATCTAACTTCGACACTTATGTCATCAGTCGCGAGATACCTGAACCCAAATTTCACCTTTATCTGGCTGCCGGCATCCATGAACAACGGCACATAAGGCGGAGAGTCGATTATGGCGGTGCGATACGCAAAGCCAATTCCTATCTCTGATCTGTTCATGGTTTTGTATTCAAAATCTATTGAGCCTGTCCATGTGTCATTGAACCTGAAATTGAATGTATCGAGCAGGAGATCTATTCGGGTATCTCCGAACCTGAACGCCGGAACCATTGTGATGTCGGTTGGCCTCGACCAGATTCTCCTTTTAACTCCGAGCGTAAACCTGCCGTTCTCACCGGCAGGCAGGGTGACATCAAAGGCATATTCCGAATATCCCGGAAGTGACATCAGGAAGCTAACCCCAAGTATTTTCGTCACTATGCCGCTGAAGAAAGCCGAATCTATCTCCGAAGATAGAAGAGTATCGAGAGGGAAATAAATCATGGAAGAAGCATACCCGTAGAACTTCACCTGCCCATATCGTGCGCCGTGTAAGCCTATCCTAAATCGCCCCAGCTTGATTGCGGCTCCAGCACTGAAACCGAAAGATTTACCGTCCGCAGCAAATTCGCGATAGTCTGGCAGATAGGCGAACTGGATTGGCACATCGATGGAATCGTTTACCTGAGTGTATGGAACGATTGCGATGTGGCTCATCTTGAACGATGGCCTCGCATAATCAACCGCAAGTCCGAACGAAAATCGGCCGATTTCCTTCGCAAAGCCGGCGGAAATCCCGTATCCACCGCCTTTAAATGTCCAGTCAAAATGCGGCAATGTTTCGGATGGGATGGTGTCGTAATACCCGATCGGGGTCGTGTAGAGGTTGAGGTTGAAATTTCTGTATCCAACGGGGTAGAGGCCAAACCCCAGCTTGCCGAAGGAGGTGGAGATATCAAACCCCGTCAATGCGCCCAGCGTATGCGAATTTTGAGAGTTGTGGCGATAGCTGAGCTCATATCCACCATCGTATCCCATTATGCCAGTGTTGGTTCTGACTGACATCGATGGGAAGCCTCCCGATATAAACCCGGAGTAAGTGCCGGCGCCATACGCCATGTAAGCGGGATTCGTAAATAGGTTGAGCCATCCGTCGGCGAGCAAGTCAAAGACCTGAGGAACCTGAGTGAAGTCCTGAGACGCAGCCCTACCGGGCAGGAAGGGAACTACAAAAGAAATAAGCAGCAATGTTATCAGATGAGGCCTTTTCCCATTCATGATTTCAAAAATTATTATCCTGTCAAATCGAGCGATATGTCAACAAGTCAGAGGGGGCAGCGTGACATTTTTTCCACAGCATGCCGAATGGACGGTGTATCATTGATTGCCTGTGTGAGAGCGGCCTTCTTTAAGCCTGAGCTTGTGATGAAAAACTGCGAGGATGTCGGCGGGATGGTTTCATCACTCTAACACCGTATTTGCCATCAAATGCGGTGTCGATTCATAATAGCTCCATCAAGCTAACATGGAGGTTTATCGATGTCGTTTGTCATACTTTTGTCGTTATTGGCTATAAACTGGGGGGAATGGAATGCGGATGTCGAAAGCAAATCTGTTTCCATCGAAATGGAAACCGAGAAGGACGGCATGGATTGGTTTTACAGGCAGAGGGCATATCCGCACGGGACTATCCCACCAGAGGCGTTAGCTCGTGCAAGAAACGAGGCAGCCAGACTGAAGGCGGAGGACGACGGCAAGCATGGGGAATGGACGCTTGCCGGCCCGGTTAACATAGGCGGGCGGATAACGGCGATCAGCGCACTTCCGAACGGCAAGATCGTCGTCGGTGCGGCTGACGGCGGCGTTTTCATCTCCAATGACAGCGGACACACATGGACGCCTGTCTTTGACACGATGATGTCCCTATCCATAGGTGCTGTGACGATAGACACTTCCAATAACGCCATCTATGTTGGGACAGGCGAGGCCAATTCCAGCGGCGATTCGTTCGACGGCAATGGCCTGTATGTCACCTTTGACGATGGCAATACCTGGAGCCATCTGGGCCTCGACTCAACTGCCCACATAGCCAGAATTGTGATTAACCCGTTGAACAATCAGGAGATCTATGTCGCAGCGATGGGACATCTTTTCTCGACCGATACGACGCGCGGCGTTTACAAGTCCACCGACGGCGGTCAGACATGGCAAAAGGTCCTTTTCGTCAACGACACAACTGGCTGCATCGACATAGCGATAAACCCTCAGGACACGAATATCATCTATGCGGCGATGTGGAGCAGAATCCGCACCCCTGAGATGAGGCGAGTTTCCGGAGTTGGAAGCGGCATCTACCGCTCCACCGACGGTGGCGCCACATGGGAACGCCTGACCAACGGGCTGCCATCTCAGAATGTGGGAAGGATAGGACTTGCGATAAGCCCCACCAACCCGAATGTCCTTTATGCCATAATCGCCGATCATCCGGGCTATCTGG
>JALVZN010000104.1 GCA_027037615.1 Caldifarciminota bacterium
ACGCCGTATTCCGCAATCTGGACCTCGGAATACCCGATGTCTTTCAATGCGTCAGCGAGCGCTGCGCTCTGGTCAGGCTCACCGTGCACCACAAGTGCGCGCTTTTTGCCTTTGATCGAGTTCGCCCAATCGATCAGCGTCGAGCGACCCGCATGCCCGGAAAACCCGTTTATGGTGTAAATCTGCGCCCTTACGACGATCCTTTCCCCGTATATCTCGACCTCTTTCTCGCCATCGACGATACGGCGGCCAAGCGTCCCTTTCGCCTGATAACCCACGAAAATGACGCTGCTTTCCTCACGCCACAGGTTGTGTTTGAGGTGGTGCTTCACGCGTCCGCCGTTACACATGCCCGAACCGGCGATTATTATCGCACCGCCCTGAATGTTGTTGATTTTCTTAGAATCGTTGGCGGAACGGGTGAAATGCAGCCCTTCAAATCTGAACGGGTCTTTGCCAGACCTTAACAGGGCCAGGGTCTTCTCGTCGAAGCACTCGGTGTGGGCGAGAAATATCTTCGTCGCATTTATCGCAAGCGGACTGTCCAGAAACACCGGCGTCGATCTCGGTATGATGCCCTTCTCCTTAAATTCCCTGAGGTAGAACAGGATATCCTGTGCGCGCTCAAGGGCGAAGGACGGGATGATCACATTCCCGCCGCGCTTAAGTGTCTGGACGATGGCCTCTTTCAACTCCTCAACCGACTCTTCGACTGACCTGTGATCCCTGTTTCCGTATGTGGATTCGATCATGAGGAGGTCAGGATCGGTTATGGCAGGGTTTTCCGGATCACGAATTATCGGCTTGCCCCTGTTGCCGAGGTCGCCTGAGAAAATTATCTTCTTGCCCTCCACCTCAAGCTCAAGGAAAGAGGAGCCGAGTATGTGTCCGGCATCCCGAAATGTCACAACCACATCGTCGTAAAGGTAGTATCTGCCTTCGTAATTGACCGTTTTGTTGAACTTTGACATCGTGAGGATCACATCTTCGATGTCGTAAAGCGGTTCCGGCGGCATCTCGCCGCGCCTTATCCCCCTTTTCAACTGGTGCTGATACTCTTCTTCCTGCACATGAGCGGCATCCATCAACATGATGGATGCGAGATCCCGGTTGGCCGGCGTCGATATGATCTGACCGTTGAACCCGTGTTTGACGAGGATGGGCAATCTGCCTATGTGGTCGAGATGAACATGCGATATGACGATGTGCTCGATCTCAGAGGGATCGAAAGGCAGGGACTCGTAGTTCCGTTTTTCATGATGCCCCTGAAAAAATCCGGCTTCAACGATGAATTTTTTGCCGGAATCCGTCTCGATTAGATACATGGAGCCGGTGACAGTGCCTGCCGCTCCGAATGGTGTTATCCTCATGGCATAACTCCTTAGAAGCTGATTTTAAGCGTTGAACCGAATTGTGTAAGCCATTCTTTGACAGTGTAATAGTTTCCGTAAGCGCTTTTTCGGTAGTTGATCGGCTCGAAACGCACGCCGACATCGACGCTGAGCAGTTTTGAGCTGTGCCCAAACCCGAAGCCGAAGGATGGAGCCCATCTCAACGATGCGAGGTCCTCGGATATCATGCCGCTGAACCTTATCCAGTTGCCCTTTATGATTTCGTGCTCAAATCCGACGGAATAGCGGATGTCGCCGTCGTAGATATAGCTGAAGTATGTGTTTGTGAGGATTTTTGACGGCGGTGTGAGCCTGACGGTGAACGATACGAGGGCAGGATAACTCACGGAATCGCTATCTCCCACGAAAGTCAACGCCGGTCGGTAGATGAACCCCAGAGCCGCCCGATATCCGGCCTTCAGGACGAGCCCAGCCGCAGGCGCCATGCGGGATAACTTGAAACTCCATATCGTTGAGTCAATTGAGCCATCAGCACTTCCGCGAAATTCGCTGTAATCCTTCTCCACGGTGTATTGAGATATGTCGAGCCCGACATCCAGCGAGATCTTACGCCTCTGGAGCCTCATCCCGAATGCGAGTCCGAGCCGACTTAGCGCGCCGTCCTGAGTGATGGTGTGGAACCCTTCCTCGGTGTAATAGTCGCTTCTGAAGACCCTTTCATACCGATACGAAAGGTCGTAATCCGTCTGCCTGAATATGTAGAAAAACTTTTGCTTGTCAGCGTAACCAGCTGCGAAATCCGGAGTTGCAATGGATGACCATTGATGGCTGTATTCGGTGAGCTCCCCGACTGTTGAGCCAAAGCGGTCGTAAGCAGGTCGGCTCCACCTTTCCGATGCCGTGCCGCCGCCGATATTGAGCCAGAAGGTTAACCCGTTCTGCTCGACAAACGCCGGATTGTGGTAAAAGGTTCCCGATAAGGCCATCTCCCTGGCAGATCCGAACATGAGGTCACCATACCCGTTGAGACCGTTGGCTCTGGTGAATGACAAAATGGCAATCACTGCCAAATTAGTTATCATTTTTTTCAACCTCCTTTGAAATTTCTTTCTTCTCTTTCAATGCCTCGACAAGCGAAAATACGATGAGGAGTGTCACGCCGACCGATATGGCGGAGTCGGCGAGGTTGAAGATGGGCCACCTTGGCCCGTGAGGAAATCCCCAGTCGATGAAATCTATCACGGCGCCAAGCCTTATCCTGTCTATCAGGTTGCCTATGGCGCCTCCAAGTATCATCGAATAGAGGACATAGAAACGGGGTTTGGGCTCAAATACGATGAGAGCTATCACTATGATCGAGAGCCCGATGACCATCAGCTCGTAGGGGAAGTGTTTGCCCAGAGATAGCCCCCAGACGGAATGAGGATTGAGGGTCAATGTCCATTGCCAGATGCTGTCGATAAACGGTTTTGGGTTGCCGTAATGCAATTTCGTGTAGGCTATGGCTTTGGTGATGCGGTCGAGGATGATCACGACGACGGCCACGATCAAAGAGATCAAAATCTTCTTCCTGTTGAGATCAGGCTTCATATCGTCCTCCGTCAGAGTTTATGTCAAATCGCCTGAAATTATACCCTATCGGCCATGAGGTTCAAAAATAATGCCAATTCGACCCGAACTGGCCATGTTTTCGAGGATCGAGCTGCAAACGGCGATTTGTTCGGACGGGAAAGCGGATTTTCCAGTAAAATAAACGACTTCATTCAGGAGGAAACATGGACATATTGGCCAAGTATGTTGAAATCATCCTCAAGGGCAAAAACAGGGGCTTTTTTGAGCGCATTTTGAGGCAAAACATCGAGGCGTTCCTTGCCCACGAGCTCATATCCTACGACAGGTTGATCTTGGGCGGCGGCAGGGTGTTGATCGAGAACGCCTCGCGACTGCCAGAATTGCACAAGGTCATGGGCATAGACTTTTACAGCCCTGTTGCGACATTTGGGTATGATCTGGAGGCTGTGGAGAATTACCTCAGGAGCGAGCTTGCGGACAGGTTGAAAGGTGCAAAATCGTTCCGAATTACTGCCAAAAGGTCGGATCGCTCCTTCCCGTTGACATCCATGGAGCTCCAGAAGCGGCTTGGCGCCCTTGTGCACGATGGGTTCGGCGTGCCCGTGAACCTGAAGCACCCTGAGATAGAGATATTCGTCGAGGTTGCAAACGGCCGGATATGGGTTTACACCGACGCATATCGCGGTTTTGGCGGGCTTCCTGTGGGCTCAAGCGGCAAACTGGTGGCACTGCTCTCTGGCGGCATCGATTCGCCGGTAGCCTCGTTCCTGATGATGCGGCGGGGCGCGGAATTGATATTGCTGCACATAGAGATCGAAGGCGAGGACATAAGCGTCGTGCACAGGATACACGAGAAACTCTCGGAATACGCACGCGGAAGGGAGCCCGAACTGATAATCCTCAAGAGGCAGGAGATCTGGCCGATAGAGCCGTCCATGTTGCGCGAATGGGGACTTGAAAGATACACCTGCGTCGTTTGCAAGCACTACATGCTCAAGGCGGCCGAGAAGATAGCTTTTGATTATGGCGCAGATGGCATTGTGACGGGCGATAGCCTCGGTCAGGTGGCATCTCAGACGCTGGAAAACCTGCGCGCCTACCGACACGGCATCGAGCTGCCGATCTACAGCCCGCTGATAGGCTTCAACAAGACCGAGACCATAGAATGGGCACGCAGGATAGGCACCTACGACATCTCAATCAGCCACAAGGAGATGCCTCAATGTGCGCCGAAACGACCGGTTACACAGGTATCGCCCGATAAGTTCGACGAAATTTTACGCAGGATAGAGGGATAAGTCCCTGCTACTCCACGCCCTGAACCATCATATCCTGTGGGTGCTCGATGATGTAACCGAAATGTATCCTGACGCTCCTGCCGGCTTCAGGTTCCACACGCCACACGATTTTGCCCGTGCTTTCATCAATCTCCACGGGTTGAGGGTCAATTTTCAGCAGTTTGACCTTTATGCGCTTGTCCTGAGAGATCGGATACCTGTCCACGACCTTAACGGAGACCGGGCTTGAGTGGAGATTTTTGACCTCTATCTCGTATTGATATTCGATTCTGACCTTGTTGTCCCATGTCTTGCTTCTCATTTTCTTAACGAGCTTTCGGACAGCTTTCATCCTCGGATCCACTCCGTAACTGAGTTTGATGGTATCGCCGATGGGGATTTCGGGTATCCTGATTTTCCGCAGGAAGTTATCGTCCAGGAAAAGCGAAGCCGTGCCGCCGAGTATGGGATAATCCGACCTGTTGAGCGAATGGGCAACCAGGAACACATCGGAAGTGGTGTAGGGATGGGCGACATAGTCGAATGTGGCAGGCAGTTCTATCCTGTCGATTCTGAGTTTGTGCCAGTCGCCTGACGGCACTGTGACCCGCGACGGGAGTGCGATGAGGGAGAACAGCTGCGTGTGGCTGACGGTCGGGGCAGCGCCTTCCGTCGGCATCGATTTCTTGGCCCCTATCGGAGCCGCTGCGAGGAGCATCCTGCTGCCTTTCGGCCGACTGTAATAGGATGATAGGTATTGCGGGACAAATTGGGGCAGAACGACATAATGTGGTTGGACGGCCGTTGAAATGACCAGTTTGATGTCCTTCCAGTCCTCGCCGGTCTGCTGATTGACCGATGCGTAGTAGATAACCGTGAGGGAGTCGCCGCCCGACGCCGCCCTGAACTCATATTCCGGCTTCCACAAAGGCGAGCTCAGGCGGTATGTGACCTTTAACCTGCCCGTTCCCGTGGTGTGTGCCACGATGTGGACGGTTTTGCTCTCCCCGATGTTCGATGTGAGCTCATTCAGCCTGTTGGACAGGCTGTCCTTGAGCGTCTCAAGCCTGTCGATGCGGCGGTTGATCCGCCTCGCCCTCGCTTTGAGCGACTGCAATCTTCCTCCGACGAACTTCAATGACGCTGACCACGCTGTCGTGTCCAGCCGCGCCTTCAGGAGCTCCGAAAGCGACGCAAATCGGGATACATCCACATTTATTATCAGCAAACTCTCCTGAACATCGATTATCGACAGTTCATCGTTCAACTTCTTGAGTTCGTTGGCCACCGAGTCGAGTTTGGCCTTAAGCTCTCTAACCCTTTTGAGCGCCACCTCGCTTTTTTCGCGCGTGACAAACACATCGGTTATCTTGATGCCCCTGCTGGCCTGTGCGGTTACGGTGCTGTTGTCCAGATCGTTGGGCAGATTTGGGATGAGAAATTCCCAATCTCCAGATTGGACATCCACTTTGCCAATTCTTGTCACAACTGCGCCCTCAGGCATGATCATTACAGAGTCAACATGCGTCGGAAGTGAAAAAGTTTTGAGGGATAAAAGGATCCAGATCAAGTGAGACATGGCAAACCTCCTTATTTGGAGGGATTATAAAGCCACACAATCACGGGGAGAAGCCGAGGACATATCGTTTCTGGAAACTCGTGCATCCCTGATGTTCGTCCGCCGTTTTGAACGACATACCAGCGTGTAAGCTCCAGATAGGTTGAAATTTAGGTTGATCTACCTATTGAAAAAGAACCGCACCATTCATTACACTTGATGCGTTGATTTTAATCGGAGGTGGTTGCTAATGATAAAAGCACTTATCGAGATTGGACGAAGCGTTCGGGATCTGTACCCGATGCCATTGGTCGAGGTGCCTTACAAACGCCCAAAAGAAGGCAAAAATGCGCCAAAAGTGCTTGTTGTGGAACTTCGCTCAAACCTTGAAGGTGCCCTGGAAATCTCAAACATTTACCCTATTAATTACTCGGCGGATGATGTGTTTTCAAAGTATTTTTTCCGAGATATTCCAACGGCTTATGGTCATGCCGCCTCGTTGAGTTTCAAGTTGCCCCCTTCAACCCTGAGACAGAGGTTGGGGATACTGAATTTATTGGGCTATAAAACTGATGTTGAAGGAATAGCAGAAGGGATTGAACGAAGCCTGGAGGGTTTCAAAAGGAGCGGGGAGCTTCTAAAGAATGTTTCGATACTCGTTGTCTTGAAAATAGACGGCAAATGGCCTGCCGAAAATGAGAAATTGAGAGAGAACTTTGTTAAGAATTTCCTTGAAAATCTTGGAAAATACAAGCGTAGGCCAATATGGAAGAGGCACGGTGTTTGTCATGGTTGTGGAAAAGAGACTACTGTCTATGCAGGAGTGGGCAGTTTACTCAAATTTTACACTGTGGATAAACACGGTTATGCGCCTGAACTCAATCCCAAGGTTGCGTGGAAACAATATGCACTTTGTGAAGAATGTATTTTTGACCTTGAACGCGGCAAACGTGCAAAGGATGAGTTCCTGACATGGAGTTTTTACGACAAAAATTTCTGGCTCCTGCCTGTAGCTTCAGGAGGACTCAGGCAGATATTGGATAATTTCAGACAGCTGCACAAAAAGCTGAGTGGCAGAGCCCATGAAAGGGGCTTTGAATCGTTAGAAGATGAATTGATTTATGAGGCATCTAAACAGGAGGAGGCTCTTTCGTATCACTTTGTTTTTGTTGAAGAAGATAAGAAGAGAAAAAAATTTGAGATAAGACTCCACATTGAGGAAGTCCTTCCGTCGGTGATGAGCAAGTATGTGGATACAAAGACCGAGCATGAGCGGGAATTTGGCCGCACGGTTTTTCAGGCAGTTCCTCATATCAAAATTGAAAAACTTAAGTTCAACTTCTTTTCCTCATCTAATCTAAAAGCAAAGCAAAAACCCGGATTTACGGATGAAGACTTTTATATGCTTGTTGACAAAGTATTTAGGCGTTCGCCTGTCGATGAGGGATATTTGATCTCAAAAGCCATGTCCAGAATTAGCAAGGACATGATTGAAACAAAGGATCAGGGGAGAATCCCCCTGTGGTCAGTCCTTGAGACCTTGCTTTCACTTGAGTTTTTGCTCAAATGGGGCATTCTCAAACGGAAAATTGGAGGTGTTGCCATGAACAGATTGCCTTATGAGAAGTTTTTTGAGGAGCATGGCGATTTCTTTAACCATCCTGCCAAGAAGGGGCTTGTCCTGCTCGGCGTGCTTGTTCAGAATTTCCTGAACGAGCAATACAGAAGGCGCGGCTCAACGCCATTTATGAAAGTGCTGAAAAATCTTATTCTCGATCAGAGGGATGTCCAGAAAGTATATGTTGCTCTTCAGAATAAGATGAACGAATATGAGATTGGTCATTGGTGGCCTGAGCTTCGGGAGGGCGTAAGCCTGAGTTTCATCGAAGCAGGCGATAACTGGCCGCTTTCGCCTGAGGAGATTGGATTTTACATCGCAGTAGGCATGGCCCTGCACGCACATCCTGTATTTAGAGAAGGGAAAGAACATGGAGAACAACAACAAACTACTTGATGTCATAAAACTTACTGTTAACCAAGTGCTTAAGGCTCACGGCTTTGAAGTCCGTAAAATCTTGCTCTTTGGAAGCAGGGCAAAAAATGAGGCAAGAGAGGACAGCGATTGGGACATTTTTGTAATCGTTGACAAACCGATAAGTTTTGCGACAAAAAGTAAAGTAGCCACAAAAATCCGCCGAAAACTTGTAAAAGCCGGCATTACAATCGACATAATTATTCAACCTGAATCACTTGTAGAATCCCAAAAAGACAATGTCGGATATTTGACTTATTATGTTTTGCGCGAAGGGGTGGAAATATGAATGAAAACACTGTGAAAAAATGGATTGCCAAAGCAGAAAGTGATCTAAAAATTGCAAAGGACGAGATGCAGTTAACTGACCCTGCCACAGATGCTGTGTGCTTTCATACACAGCAATTTGTTGAGAAATATCTGAAAGCTTTCCTCATATTTCACGGTGAACCCCTCAAGCGAACCCATGACATTACTACTTTAATTGACGAGTGTGCAAAAATAGACCCCGATTTTGAAAAGCTATACGAATTTGATGCCGACGAACTTACCAACTATGCGGTGGAGGTAAGATATGGTGATGTATTTTATTTCCCTTCTGAGGAGGAGGCTAAGAAGGCAATTGAGATCGCTGAAAAAGTTAAAAGGTTTGTGCTGGAAAAACTTGGGGCAAAAGGATTTGATGTAAAAATTGAACAAATTTTGAAGGAGGTGCGAGATGAATTATCTCAAAAATAGGTCGGAGTTTTTGTTTGTCTATGATGTCAAGGACGCCAATCCAAACGGCGATCCGCTGGATGAGAACAAGCCCAGAGTGGATGAGGAAACCGGCCAGATCATCGTCACCGATGTGCGACTCAAAAGAACTATCAGGGATTATCTCGCTAAGGTCAAAGGACTTGATGTTTTTATAATCGAAATGCGCGACAAAGATGGGAACCTCAGGACAAAGGAGGAGAGGAGTGCCGATTTCAAAGATGATCCAGACCTAATTCTTGAGAAGTGCATCGACATGAGGCTCTTTGGTGCGACAACCGCCATAAAAGGTAAAACCATCACATGGACAGGGCCTGTTCAGTTCAAATACGGACGCTCATTGCACAAGGTTGATGGGCCCGTTTTTGTCAAAGGCACAACCGTAATGCCTTCAAAAGAGGGAAAGAAACAGGGGACTTTCCGCGAGGAATGGATTGTTCCATACGCTCTCATCGCTTTTCACGGTATCGCCAACGAATACGCCGCCA
>JALVZN010000105.1 GCA_027037615.1 Caldifarciminota bacterium
AGCTGCGGAGCCAGTGGATGGCGGGGAAATGCCTCTGGTAAGCCAGTTGTGCGTCGAGGCTCCAGAACACCTTTACGACCCTGAGTGTGGCCTGAACGACCGGGTCTGCGAGGTCACCGCCGGGCGGGGACACAGCGCCTATCGCCGTGAGTGCACCCTCCCGTTCCTCCTGACCGAGTGTCTTGACGCGTCCAGCGCGCTCGTAGAAGGATGCGACGCGGGTTGCCAGATATGCAGGATAGCCCTCTTCGCCGGGCATCTCCTCAAGTCGGCCGGATATCTCGCGCATCGCCTCAGCCCATCTCGATGTTGAGTCTGCCATGAGCGCCACTGTGTAGCCCATGTCACGGAAATACTCCGCTATCGTGATGCCCGTGTAGACCGACGCTTCACGCGCCGCGACAGGCATGTTGGATGTGTTTGCTATCAGGATTGTCCTCTGCATCAACGGGAGACCTGAACGAGGATCCTCAAGTTCAGGGAACTCTATCAGCACATCCGTCATCTCGTTTCCACGCTCACCGCAACCGATATAAACCACGATGTCGGCATCAGACCATTTTGCGAGCTGGTGCTGGATGACTGTCTTGCCTGAACCGAACGGCCCCGGCACGCAGGCCGTGCCTCCCTTCGCGACCGGGAAGAAGGTATCGATGATGCGCTGTCCCGTGACCATCGGGATGTCAGGAAATAGCCTCTCTTTCACCGGTCTTGGCACACGCACAGGCCATTTGTGGTAAAGCTTAACCTCGTAGCTGTCGCCGTCTTCGGTTTTGACAACTGCAACGACATCTTCAACCGTGAATTCGCCTTCCTCGATTTTCTCTATTTTGCCGGGTTTTGCGTTTGGCGGAATCAAAATCTTGTGGTTAACAAGTTCGGTTTCCTTGACTTCGCCGATGACATCACCGGGTTCGACATGATCCCCAGCTTTTTTGACCGGTTTGAAGTGCCACTTTTTATCTCTCGGCAGCGCAGGGACATGAATGCCACGGGTAATGAAATGTCCGGCCTTTTCGGATATGACATCGAGAGGTCTCTGGATTCCGTCGAAGATGGATGATATTAGTCCTGGACCAAGCTCCACGGAAAGAGGTTCGCCTGTGGGATAAACCGGCTCTCCCGGGCCAATTCCTGTGGTATCTTCATATACCTGGATGGAGGCTCTGTCACCCTTTAACTCAATTATTTCGCCTATTAGCCTGTGGTCGCTGACATACACGACATCATACATCTTTGAACCAAGCATATTTTTGGCGACCACCAGCGGCCCGGCGACCTTAACTATCTCGCCTACCTGTTTTGTTTCAGCCATCCACAAATCTCCTTTTTCGCAAATGATTTTGAAGAGGTTGATAATTCTAAACTTTTCTGCCCCTTGATGTCCAGCAAAATAACGATTTCGCCGTGCATGATTGAAATTTCAGGTTGCCGTTCATGTCCGAGCCGGGTATCCCGCGATAAAGCTTATAATTTTCGACATGAGGAAGTTTTTGCTTGTAAATCCTCCGATCTACGACTTCGCAGCTCACGATTTCTGGCTGAAACCTTATGGATTGCTCCGCGTGGCATCCCTGATAGAATCGGCCGGGGGAGAGGTGATTTTCTTCGATTTCATGGACAGGAACCATCCAGATGTGCCTAAAACCAGAACTGACCGTTACGGACGAGGCAAGTTTTTCCATGTCGAGGTGTCTAAACCGCCTGTCCTCGAGTTTATTCCTCGAAAATTCAAAAGATACGGCGTGCCTGAGGAGCATTTTGTCAGGTTTTTGAAAGAAACGGGAGAACTCTATGCCGTTTTGATAGCGACGGGCATGACATACTGGTATCTCGGCGTCCTCGAAGTGGCGGAAACGGTCAGGGAAATCCATCCTGAGAGCAAAATCGTGTTGGGCGGCATCTACACCTCCATCATGCCGGAGCATGCGAAGGAGGAGGTTGCGCCCGATTTCATAGACAACCGTAACCCTCTTGCTCTCCTCGATTACCTTGAGCTCCCCGCCGACAACCTCACGCCCGACTTTTCACCTGATTGGTCGCTTTACCCGAAACTTGACTATGGAGTCATCAAATTGACCGATGGATGTCCGTTTCGATGCACTTACTGTGCGGTCTGGAAGCTGGCGCCGCGCTTCAGGGTCAGGGACATCGAGCTTGTCATGAGCGAACTCGATCACTTCGCAAAGAGGGGGATAAAAGACATAGTTTTTTACGATGATGCCTTGCTCGTGAGGGCAGACAGGGGTTTGCTGCCTTTCCTTGAGAGGATACCGCCCGGCCGATTCCGGTTTCACACCCCGAATGCGCTTCACGCAAGGTTTATCACATCTGAGGTTGCGAGGAAGATGAAAACAGCCGGGTTTGAGACCATTTACATCGGCTATGAAACGACTGACCCTGTCCGTCAGGAGATGACAGGTGGCAAAGTCACTGCCGAGGCGTTTTTAAACGCTGTTGAAAACTTGCTTTCGGCAGGATTTAGTCGGGAGCAAATAACGGTTTACCTTTTGATGGGGCTGCCCGGTCAGCCGCCTGAAGAGGTGGAAGCCGGCATCAGAGAAGTCGCGAAATTGGGGCTGAAGGTGATGCTTTCGGAGTACTCGCCGATCCCCGGAACGCCGGATGGAGAGAAAGCGCGCCGCATAATCGACATAAGCGAGCCGTTGCTTCAGAACAACATCGTGTTTCCAATTGCCTACTACGGCATTGAGACGGTTAGACGATTGAAGGCGCTGAAACAGCTTGCCAACGCCGGCAAACTTTCACAGCAATGAGCCGAAAATCCCCTCGGCTGTGAACCTCAGAGATGTTCCTATCAGCATCGCAGCTATGAAATTTCGGTATGGCACCCTCAAAAATCCTGCTGTGATGGAGCCTTCCCGTAACGGAATTGGCCCCGCCGAGATGAGCAACAGCCCCGCAAATCCATATCGGTTAACAGCTTTTGATAACCTGTCGAGCCACCGGCCTTTCAGCTTTGTTGTTTTGAGCGCCAGCCTGCCGATGAAAAAGTTTATCGAGCCCGATACGCAATAGGCGATCACCATCAACAGGACCGCCTTCAACGGAAAGCAATGGCATCCCATGGCGCGTGCGATCAGGAAGATGTCGGGGCCTATCGGCATGTAGGTCAGCGGGCCAATGAGGCAGTAGAGGAATAGCCCGATGTCGCCGTATCGGTGCAGAAGATGAAAGAGCCAGTCTATCATGGAATTTCAGGGTTGATGTAAAGCTCAGGATGCGCTTTTATCCAATCGATTGTCATCTTGAGCCCGTCCACAAAATCGACTTCAGGTTGCCACCCCAACACCTTGCGGGCAAGTGAGTTGTCCGATATGAGCCTCTCGACCTCGCTTTTGTCCGGTCGCATGCGGCCCTTTTCGATCTCGATCTGAGGCGGAATGCCGAGTATCTGAAAGATGAGCTTTGCGGTTTCCTCTATCGTGTGGCCAGTGCCTGTCCCGAGGTTTATCTCCTTGCCAACGGCTTCGTCAACGGATGACGCCAGAAAGATGCCGTTCACTGTGTCGCTAACGAATGTGAAATCCCTCACCGTCCAGATGTTTCCGAGTTTCACCCTGCCTTCCCTCAGTGCACTGACGATTATGTGTGAGATGACGGCTCTGCGGGATTGACCCGGCCCGAATGTGTTGAAAGGCCGGATTATCGTGGCGGGCAGACCGTATGTGAGATGGAAACTTCTCACCAGCTCGTCAGCCCCTGTTTTCGATGCGGCGTAAGGGGATTGTGCGTGTCGCGGATGTTTCTCGTCCATCGGAGTGTAAATCGCCGAGCCGTAAACCTCTGAAGACGAGACCTGAACGAACCGCTTTATGTCGTTTGCCAGAGCGGCTTCGAGCACGGCCAATGTGCCCATCACATTAACTTCGACGACTTCCCGCGGGTGGATGTAGGAGTAAGGCACGGAGATGACGGCGCCCAGATGGAAAACCGTATCGCAGCCACGCATCGCCTTTGTGAGCCCCGTCACATCTCTCAGATCGCCGAATACGATTTCAGGGGATATGCCGCTTTTGCTTTTCACATACCGCAGCAATCCTATGTCACCGCGTGAGTTGTATCTCACGAATGCAACCACATCTATCGACCGCTCAAGCAGATGGGCGACAAGATGACTGCCGATGAAACCGGCTGCACCTGTTACGAATGCTCTTTTCATGCCGTTTATCATCGCCCAAATGCGGCCGTCTTTCAAGCTGAACCGTTGGTGGCAGGCTATGTGCCGGGTTTCCCGAAGATCAGATTTTTGATGTAGATCACAAGATCGATGTTTTTACCAAATCCCAGTTTCAGGTATGCCAGAATTTCGTGGAATCCGCCGTCAATCAAGGCCAGGATGAGGCCTGTAAAAAATATGTTTCCGAAGATGAACATCGCAGTCGAGAAGAAGTAGCCCATTTGTTTTATGTCAGGCTGCCGATAACTGAATTCCATCATGTTTGACAGCAGATGGTATGCAAGGGAGAACCCCAGAAGGAGACCAATGTAAACCTTAAACTTAGGCGAAGCGATGGCGTAAATCGGCAATATCAGCAGAGTGAGCGTGGGCAGAAAGTAAGGGGCAAGTGCTATTATGAAGTCAGAGGTTCCAGGCTTTGTCATCTGCACTACTCCTCCTAAATCCTCGACCACGAGGAAAGCTCTTGGTTTCTTGAAAAACATCAGCGCGACGAGCATGTGGGTGAGTTCGTGCTCGAAGATCGTGAAAAATGAGATTTTCCTGTAGATGAGCGGCAGAATCACAAGGCCGAGCAGAAAGCCATCCACAAACAATCTGATTATGGGCCTGTTGATATTGCTGAGAAAGACGCCAATCTCATGCCATGTAGCAACTGCAAACCCGAACGACAACAGAGCCAATGAAATCGATACAAAGAGTTTGGATATGAAAGCGGCTATCCTCATTGCGTTGAAGATTATAAAACCAGACCTCAGCTGGTAAAACCCGACGCTAAGTGATTGGTGATAGGCCAATTTCCCCACCGCCAACCCGCAATGCATTTATGCATTATTGACAATATTCATTGTTTTATTTAAAATTGTTTGCGCATAATAAGGAGGTGACATGAGGGTATTCAAACTTAAGCGAGAAAATTTCATCCCCTTCATGAAGGGCCTTTCTAAATTTGGAGAGCTGTGGGGGCCTGTCAGGAAAGGGGACAGATATGTGTATGCCAACGAGCCGCCCGAAAAGTTCGTTTTGAACGCCATCCGAACCATTGTCCCCGCCAAGAAGTTCTTTCTGCCGCAAAAATCCACCATTTTGAAGTTCAAAAATAACGAGTGGCTCGAGCATTACGATGTCAAAAAGAGGGTTATATTCGGGCTGCACCCGTGTGACATCCACGCATTGAACATCTACCACAAGTTTTACACGAGGTTGTATCCAGACCCGTATTACCTCAAAAACCGCGAGAATACGCTGATTGTTGGGCTTTCGTGCCTGCCTGATGAAAACTGTTTCTGCCATCTCACGGATACGGAAACCGTTAACGAGGGATTTGACCTGTTTCTCACGGATCTTGGCGACAAGTTTCTTGTCTGGGTCGGCTCGCCGAAGGGCGATGAGTCGCTGAAACTCGTAAAAGACCTGATCGAGGATACCACTCAGAAGGACATTGACGAGTATGTCGAGTGGCGCAAGAAACGCCGTTCCATGTTCAAAGTGTCGCTCGACCTTGAAGGCATGCCTGAGATCCTGACTTTCAACTATGACTCGCCGATATGGGAACAGATGGGTGAGGCCTGCTTGAGCTGCGGGACATGCACGATGGTCTGTCCGAGCTGCACATGCTTTGACATAGATGACGAGTTTGACATTCGGACGGATGAGATGAACAGGCAAAGGTATTGGTATTCCTGCGTTTTCAGGGAGTATTCGATGGTAGCGGGCGGCCATAATTTCCGCGAGGCGAGAAGCGAGAGGCTGAAACTGTGGTACACGCACAAGCTGGTCGGCTTTATGAGCGAATACGGAAGTCCGGCATGTGTGGGTTGCGGCAGGTGCGTCGTCAGCTGCCCCGTGGACATAAATGTCATCACCGTGGCGAAAGCGCTTTTGAAAGAGAAACCGGATGCCTTCTGGGCCCGTATGGCATCATCCAATGTGGAGGTGCAGCATGCTTAAAGCAAATGCTCCAAAGTGCAACATTCGGGGAAATGTTGTGGTTGAGGAAAACCCGTATTTCCCTGAAAGGGCGAGAATTGTCAGAAAATTCGACCTGACGCGAGATGTCAGGTTCTTTCAGGTCAGGATTTGCGATCAGGACAAGGTCATGACATGGACTACAAACTACAAGCCCGGCCAGTTCATGATGATATCGCTCCCGAATGCAGGCGAGGCGCCGTTCTCAATAACTTCCACTCCTTCGCGCCCCGGCCTTTTCGAGTTCTGCATAAGGAAAGTTGGAAGACTGACGAGCAAGCTTTTCGAGCTGAAGGAGAACGATTTCATCTGGCTGAGAGGGCCGTTTGGAAACGGATTTCCTGTGGAGATGATGTATGGGAAGGACCTTCTGTTTGTGGCTGGTGGGCTCGGTGCCGCGCCGCTGCGCTCGGTCCTCCTCTATGCGCTCGATTATCGCGACAGGTTCGGCAAGATCTTCTACCTCTACGGCGCTAAGACGCCTGATGATATGCTCTTCCGCGAGGAGTTCTTCCGCATGAAAGAGAGGGACGATTTTGAATGTTACCTCACGGTCGATGCCGATCCGACCGGTCTATGGCCTTTCGACATCGGCGTGGTTACATCGCTTTTCAAGTATGTGAATGTCGATGCGGACAACACCGTCGCCATCGTTTGCGGCCCGCCCGTTATGTATAAGTATGTCGTGGACGAATTCCTCAAGATCGGCATCCCCGACGACCACATCTTCATGACGCTCGAACGGAAGATGAAATGCGGCATAGGGAAATGTGGGCAGTGCGTGGTCGAGCATAAATACACATGCGTCGATGGTCCTGTCTTCACCCTGTGGGATGTCAAAAACATCAGAACACTCATTTAGGAGGGGATTATGGGTAAGCCCAAAATTGGCATCTATGGACTCACCGGCTGTGCCGGTGACCAGCTGAACATCATAAACTGCGAAGACGAGCTCCTTAAACTGTTCGACATTTTCGAGATAAAGTCGTTCGTTATGGCTTCCAGCGCCAAAGATGAGGAGGTTGAGCTTGATGTTGCGTTCGTCGAGGGTTCCGTTTCCACCGAGAAGGACCTCGAACACCTTCAGGAGATCAGGAAAAAGAGCAAGATCCTTGTTGCGATAGGGCATTGCGCCGTTTACGGAGGCGTTCAATCGATGTTCATGGGGAATGAGGAGTGGATGGAGCGCTACAAGCGGGTCTATGGCAAGGAGAGTGCCGTCACATTAACTCCGCCCCTCGAACCGAAGCCTCTGGCGGCTTATGTCAAGGTCGATGCCGTGCTGCCCGGCTGTCCCATCGAGAAGGAGCCGTTCCTGAAACTCGCTGGTAAGCTTGCACATGGTGTTGTGCCGAGAGTCCCGGATTATCCCGTATGCGCAGAATGCAAATGGAAAGAAAATGAATGCCTCCTGCTCAAAGGCGAGATCTGCCTCGGGCCATTGACCAATTCGGGATGCGGGGCGATATGCCCGTCGATGAACATAGGCTGCATAGGTTGCTGGGGGCCAATGGCAAAGGAAAACATGAAATCCGAGGCTATGCTCTTGATGGAGAAAGGATTTGACATGGACGAGGTGGCTAAAAGGTTCGCCATATTCGGCGGCGTGGAGAGGGCAGAGGCTTTGAAATCGCTGGTTTCAACCTCAACAAAGGAGAGTGGAAAATGAACCGTGAGATTTTCATTGAACCTGTTGCAAGGGTTGAAGGGCATGGCGGCATTGAGGTCATTATCGAAAACGATCGCGTAAAGGATGTGAAGGTTGACATATTCGAGGGGCCGCGCCTGTTTGAACAGCTTGTCGTGGGCAAATCGCCTGAGGAATCCGTGTCCATCACATCCAGAATTTGCGCGATATGCTTTGCATCGCACAGGCTGGCCGACATCTATGCCCTTGAGCGCGCGCTCGGCGTCGAACCATCGCCAAAGACGAAGCTCTTGAGGCGGCTCCTTCATTACGGAGAAATGATTGAAAGCCACGCACTTCATTACTACCTGCTTGCCCTGCCGGATTATTTCGGATATCCGGATGCAATCGCCATGATCAACAGGTTCCCGGACGAGGTGGTCGGTGGCCTGGAGCTCAAGAAATTCGGCAATTTGGTGATGGAAACCGTGGCCGGCAGGCGCATTCACGGCGAAAACATGCTGATAGGCGGGTTGGGGAAGCTTCCGTCTGATGAGGACCTCGACATGTTGAAGGCCAAAGCGTTGCAGCTAATTCCGACCATCGAGCGCGGCATCCAGCTATGGAACGAGATCGATGTGCCTGCATACATGGAAGAGGAGACGATGTTCGTCTCTGTCTGGCCGGAAGATGGCTCTTACGGATTTGAGGCCGACACGATTTATGTCTCCACAGGCGAGACATATCCTGCGGACGACTACAAAAAAGTTACCAACGAAAGGGTTGTCGCACACTCGTTTGCCAAAAGGTGCAGATACAAAGGGAAACCTTACACTGTCGGCGCCCTTGCGAGAATCCTCAACATGGCCGACCGTCTGGACGGATTGGCGGCCGATTACTTCAAAAAGTTATATAACGAGAGATGGCGCAGGAACCCGCATTACAACAACATAGCTCAGGCCATTGAGATATTGTTCTGCCTCGAAAAGATGCCGTCCCTCATCGATGCCATCAAAGAGGCAGAATATGAGCCTGTGGAACCCACGAGGAAGGATGGCAGCGGGACGGGCCTCGTTGAGGCGCCGCGTGGGTTGTTAATTCACCATGCGGAGGTCAAGGACGGGCTTGTGAGTTATGCCGATTATGTGATTCCCACGACTCAGAACCTCGATGACATGGAGAAATACATCAGGAATGCAGCGGAAGCGCTTCTGAAACAGAAGTTTACCGAGATGGAGTTGCCGCTTGAGATGATAATGCGTGCTTACGACCCATGCATAAGTTGTAGCGTGCACCTCGTGAAGGTGATCAGAAAATAGCTCCATCTAACCTGCTGGTCCTCACAGCGATGGCCGGGGGAGTGGTTTCACTCCCCTGGTTGTTTTATGATTGGGCAATGCAAAAGAAGATCGTAATCTGCGGGATAGGGAATCCATACCGTTCGGACGATGGGGCGGGCGTCCATGCCGCCAGAATGCTTACGTCCGATTTCGCCTCATATATCTGCGAAACCACGCCAGAAAGGTTTATCGATGAAATCTGTGAGCACGAAGCCGAAACCGTGATCATCATCGATTCCGCCAATTTCGATGGAGAGCCCGGCGAATACCGAAAACTTGATGTCGAGGATGTCGAGAACCACACCATCACGACGCACATTATCCCCATCCCTTTGATCGTCAAGATGCTTGAGCGATGCGGCAAGAAGGTGGAGATATACGGAATTCAGTTCGGCGACATATCTTTCAGCGACAGGCTCAGCCCTGAAGTTGAGAAAGGCGTCGAAAGGCTGATAGCCGAGTTAAAGTCGAAATTCAGCCGATGAGCTCGGCAATCCTCTCGACAGGCCTCCGAAGGTGTTTTATGAATTCCGACGAGGCGAACTTCTCGCAATCGCCCATGTGAGCGTCTATGTCGTTTATCATCGGGATGTTGCCGAGGTGCCTGATGCCCTGCTCATCAAGGAATTCCTTGAGGGATTCTTGAGAGCTCATGTTCTCCACCACGCCGACTATGTCGATCTTTTGCTCTTTCAGCATGTGTATCGTGTTTTTCAGGGCCATTACGGACAGCGGCGATGGGGTGGTGACGACCACATAATGCCCTTTGCGGAAAAAGCTGATCAGGTTGAGAAACGGGTCGCCAAGTCCGGGCGGCATGTCGATGACGAGATACTCCACATCGTCCCAGCGCGTGACAGCCATGAGTTCGAGCAACGCATCGGTGTATTCTGAGCCGCGCATGGGAAGCGGCTGATTTCTGGTGTAAAACGCCACCGACATGAATTTCAGCCCGCATTTGGGCACGGGCAAAATGCCCCTGTCCTCTTCCGGGAATTCATCGACCGACACCCCCAGGATTATGTGATCAGATGCTCCCCAGAAATCGAGATCCAGAAGCCCGACCTTCCTGCCCATCTGAGAGAGTAGAACCGCTATCCCCGTTGATGTCAGAGACTTCCCCACGCCGCCTTTGCTGCTCAGGACGGGTATGACATGGGGTATCCGATTTATCCTTTCGATGACCGCCTCTCTTCTCGGATCTATCATGATTTCCTCCGTTTGGCTATTATGATAAAACATGCACGATTGCATTCGCGTGCGCCGAGCGGATGCTGCGCTTCATTCCAGTATGCGCCAGCGATAGACACCGATAAACGACGGGTTTTCTTCCGTCACATGCCATGACGGGTCTGGATGCCTGTTGAGGAGGGATATCGGGATAATTCGGAACTCGCCTCCGGGCCCCGTGTGATACACTACCATGTCCCTCAATCCATCCCTGAAAAATATCATCAGGTGATACGGCATTCGACTGTTGTGGTGGTAGAAAACCAGAATGTCGCCGTGAACGGCGTCCTCGATGCGCCTGCTCACGAACTGCAGGTTATATTTGACGAGATACTCTCCCGTGGCGGATTCGCCGAAGTCAGCTGCGATATCATCGGTGTCGATCGGCGGCTTGACCCTGAAGATGCGTTTTCCGAGCAACGGCACATTGGGGTAGTAATAGTGTCTCCTGTCGGGGATGGGCGGCACGGCTGACAGGCCGTGTTTGCGCGCCCATCTAAGTGTGTGACGTTTCAGGGCTTCACGGTATGAGGTTGCCACCAGACTGGCGCAGTCGTTGACTCCGCCTGCGTGCAGTTTCCCGTAAGCTATCTGCAGGGCGATCCATGTGAACCATTCCCTGAAAGAGTGCCGCTCGGCCACAGTCCTGAGCTCGACCGTATCGGGGAAACCGTCTCCGTCGGCATCCTGTATCCCTGCCCCGTGAACGGCTGCGAGTGTCAGCAAAACGCTAAAATAGCTTAACATGCAGATTCACATATCTTTCCGGGTGCTCTTTGATGTCGTTTATCAACTTTATGAGCTCCACGAGCGAGGAATCCGCTCTCCTGTAAAGCGAATCGGAAGCTACCAGCTGCCCGACCGTGCCGCTGCCGTGCAGCAGGCTGTCCGTCAGCTCCTGAATCCGCTCAAGCGATGCGATTATTGCCCTCTGGGTCGAATCGACATTCTCTTTCTCTCTGGCAAGCAGCAGTCTGACTGTGTCGAGTGTGGTGTTGAGCGACCTGGTGAGGGTGTCGATGGAACCTGTTGATGTCTCAACCAATATGTGCGTCTCGTGGATCACTTCCTGCAATGTGTCCATAACCCTGCCGAGATCGGCTATTATCTCGCCGAGGCTCCGCTCTTTCTTGCCCTCCAGCGTTGACCAGTCGGGCAGCGGCTTCCCGTGACCCATCGACACATTGACCCTCATCTGGCCGACTATGCCTGAGGAGACCAATTTCGCTGTGGCTCCCTGACGCAGCTGGATGTCCTCAAGCACGATATCGACTATCACGCTGTCGGGATAGAACTTTATATCCTTGATGAACCCCTTGGTGACGCCCTTCACAAGCACAGGATCGCCCTTGTTCACCCAGCCGAGCTCTGAGAATTTGATGTGGTAGTAATGCTTTTCTTTGCTTATCCTGTTTTTCGTTAGCCACGAGTAGCTTACGAAAAGTATGACGAACACGAGCGTTACGGTAACGCCGATCCTGATTTTGACCGCGGTTGTAGCCCTCATTAGAATCCTATCACCGTCCTTGATATTTTCATTCCTCCGCGATCTATCTCGACGGAGAGCACGCCCCTTCGACGGGCGAATTTGTAAGCTTTCTTAAAATCTTCTGCGGAAACGATGGCTTTGCCGTTTATTGAGACGACAACATCGCCCGGCTGTATGCCGAGCTGGTAGGCCACGCTGCCCTCTGCGACCTTCTTCACCAGTATGCCGTGTGCGACTTTAAGTCCCTCGTGCATAGCGACATCAGGAGTAACCTCCACCCCGGTGATGCCCATCGGCAGTTTGACCCGTTTCTCGTGGTATTCCCCTGCCTGAATGACGATGTCCTTCTCCTTGCCCTCATGCCAGACCCTGAGATGGAGTTTCTCGCCCGGCACGACGGCGTAAGTGACATCTTCCCAATCGCCCTCGTTGAAAAGGCGGCGGCCGTTGACCGTTTCGATCACATCGCCTTCTTTAATTTTGCCGCTGGAAGGGCTACCGGGGACCACGCTTGAGACGAGAACGCCGTAAGTCAGCGGGTAATCCAGTGCGGAACGCAGATCCTCGGTCAGGGATTGAACCGTTATCCCGATGTTGCCCGACCTGAACTGGCCGTATTGCACGATTTCGTTGATGAATTTCTTGACTGTGTTGACCGGGATGGCGAATCCGAGCCCGATGTTGCCGCCCGACGGCGTGAAGATGAAGGTGTTTATGCCGACCACCTGACCGAGCGCATTCACAAGCGGCCCGCCTGAGTTTCCGGGGTTGATGGCGGCGTCCGTCTGAATCATGTCCCGATACATCCTGTCCTTGACGCCGAGTATCGTCCTGTGCAACGCCGACACAACGCCAGCTGTGACAGTGGGTTCAGGGTCTTCCATCAGGTATCCGAACGGGTTGCCGATGGCAACGCACCACTCGCCGATCATCAGGCTGTCGGAATTGCCGAGCACCGCAGTGTAGAGGTCTTTTGGCGGCTCCTTCAGTTTTATGAGGGCGAGGTCGAGGCGTGGACTTGTCCCGACTACTTCCGCATCGAATATTCGGCCGTCCGTCAATGTGACCTTGATCTCAGCTGCGTCATGCACCACATGCTCGTTTGTGACTATGTAGCCATCTTTGTTGATCAGAACGCCTGAGCCAAGCGACTTGACCTTCTCTTTGAAATACCGTTTCGGGAAGAAATCGCCCCAGAAATCGCCGAAAAACGGGTTGAAGAAATCGTTTGCCACGGTTCTGACGGATATGACCGAAACTGACACGACTGCCGGCCCGGCTATGCGGGCGGCGTTCACGATTGCGGTTTGCCTTGATGCCGAGATCGCTCTGGATGTCTGCGATGCCCACGCCGTGTCGATCATACCCTCGGTGTAGATCGACTTTTCCCGTCCCCTGCTCATGAGCACGATGAGCGTAGCACCAATGATGATGGCGAGGAGGGACAGAAACAGCTTTTTCATCATTTTTTACTTCCTTGCTTTGACTTTTTCCCAATCAGCAAGGAACCTTTCAATTCCGATGTCCGTGAGCGGGTGTTTGACGAGCGCGCGCAGCACTTTCGGAGGCACAGTTGCGATGTGTGCCCCAAGTTTGGCAGCCTCCAGCACATGCATCGGGTGGCGGATCGAGGCCACGATAACCTCAGTCTCTATCTCAGGGTAGTTTCCGAATATTGTGACGATGTCCTCGACGAGGCTCATCCCGTAGGAGGAGATGTCGTCAAGCCTGCCGACGAACGGCGACACGAAGCTGGCACCTGCCTTAGCGGCGAGAAGCGCCTGAACGGGGCTGAAGACGAGGGTGACATTGGTCCTGATGCCCTCTTTGCTCAGCTGTTTGACGGCTTTGAGCCCTTCCGCGGTCATCGGGATTTTTATCACGATGTTTTCGTGAATTTTCGCAAGGTCGCGCGCCTCTCTGACCATGCCATCGGCGTCCGTTGATACCACCTCGGCCGAGACAGGCCCGTTAACTATCTCGCAGATCTCGCGAAGTATCTCGATCGGATTACCTTCCTGTCTGGACAGCAGCGTTGGGTTTGTTGTGGCTCCCTCGATTATCCCCCACTCAGCAAGCTCACGGATCTCTTTAAGATCAGCGGTATCGATGAAAAATTTCATAACTTCTCCTCCTTTTTGTGAAAATCGTTTACATATCAGGTTCTTAAGTGTGGCTGAGATTATTACATAACACGGTTGTTATGTCGAGGCTTCCGCCTTATAGCCCCGTTTTCGTTAACCCGTTGCGAATGTGGAAATTAGTTTTTGGAACGGTTGGGGATGCCACATGCGACAGTTTCCCGTTTTGCCAGATGAAATCTCTCCGGCCGTCAAATGCGACTGTCCCCTTCGAGCCATATAATTAGCTCCCTATGATACATGCAGGAAGAAAGAGCAACCGCAAAAGGATTCCAGAGCCTCCAGTCTATTCCGTGGAGGTTTCGGTCGTTGGAGGCGGATTTGAACGATACCAATTGCCCTACAAGATGGACATCCCTCGTGGGGTTTTCCTTTTCATTAAGCCCGAGAACATGGAGCATGAGTTTCTTGTGAAGGCGAGGCATGTGGTTCCGAGAAGCGCTGATGTCAGGGCGGAGATGGTCAGGCCAGCGGCACGCTCTCATGTCATCCAGATACTCAAGAACATGGCGAGAGGCGTCATCTGGGAGAACAAGATCAACGACCTGAAGATTGTGGACGCAAAGCTTGACCTCAAGGTAGGGCACATCAGTTTCATCTACATAGCGGAAAAGCGATACAATCTGGCCAGACTTGCGATAAAACTTGCCCATCTGCTACACCTCAAAGTCGAGTTCACTCAAATAGGAGCGAGGGACTATGCGCGGAACATCGGCGGCGTCGGCGTGTGCGGACGCGAGATCTGTTGCAGGACATTTCTGAAGGAAATCCCAGCCATCACGCTTGACATGGCGAGGCAACAGTATCTTTTTGCCGTGCCTGAGAAACTTTCGGGCATCTGTGGCCGACTGATGTGTTGCCTTCGCTACGAACTGCCGATGTATGAGATACTTTCAAAATACATGCCCTCCACAGGCACCTATGTGATCACCGAGAAGGGGAAAGGGCGCGTCGTGGAAGTTAACATCCTCAAGCAGACCTACAAGCTCCGTTACGAAGATGGGAGCGAAGAGGTGGTCACACAGCAAATCCCGGAGTTCTCAGGGTATGAAGGTGAAGCTGGAGAATAGGGAGATCGAATTTCCCGGCAGAAAGAAAGTGCGCCATATCCTCAGGGAACTGGATTTAAACCCTGAGGAGGTTGTTGTTCTCAAGGACGGCGAACCCATCACGGAAGATACCATGATTCGCGAAGATGAAGAGATCGAGATCCTCATCGTGGTATCCCGTGGTTGAAATCAGGAGGTAAAAATGCATCCAATACTGTTCAGAATTGGGTCATTTGAGATACGGACATGGGGCGTGCTGGTGCTCACAGCCCTCCTTGTCGGCATCTTCTGGGTGGCGCGTGAGGCCAAACGGAACGGCTACAATCCTGACGACATCATCGACATAGGCACATGGGTCATCATAATGGGAATTGTTGGGGCAAGGGTGTTCTATGTCCTCTACCACCCATCTGAATTTTCAGACAACCCATTGCTGGCTTTTGCTGTCTGGCGCGGCGGCATGGTTTTCTTCGGCGGTTTCCTGTTTGCACTGGTGACAGGCATCATCCTTATCAAAAAGAAGGGATTGCCCCTGTGGCAGGTTGCCGATTGGACAGCACCGGCATTCGCACTCGGCATGTTCATCGGCAGATGGGGCTGTTTCTTTAACGGCTGTTGCTACGGGCGCCCAACAAACTCCGTGTTCGGCGTCTCCTTCAAGCCCGGCTCCCCGGCTTTCGCTGAATACGGCCCGATGAAGCTGCACCCAACTCAGCTCTATGAGTCGTTCGGCAATCTCATAATCTTTTTTATCCTGCTTTTGGTGCGGAAAAAATACAGGCTGCACGATGGCGCCCTGTTCGGGCTCTACATGATACTCGGCCCGATGGTCAGGTTTATCGATGATTTCTTCAGGGCTTATGACAAAGGCGCATACCTATTCGGCCTGCCGTTGACGGTAAATCAGTGGATCTCGATTGGGCTTATGATCTTCGGCGCCTGGCTGCTTTTCTTTAAGGAGGACACGCAGACAGAGCAATGACGCCGAACGGTGGCGTGAAATCTGAACCGCCGATCTCGGACGAGACGCCTGTAAAAGTTGAGTGTTACGCAGGCAGCAGCTGGTGCGACCATCCGATTCGCGTGATTGTGGGCAACACCTCTTACCGTGTCGTGAAGTGGATTCCTGTGGCCAGAACACCGAAGCGCATCATCTTCGCAGTTGAACTTGAAGGCGGTTTTGGTCTTAAATTGATATACGACGAGGAGGTGGAAAGATGGATCGCAACTACATGGAGCTCATAGACGCAGCAAAAGAGGTGCGAAAGAACGCTTACGCCCCGTTTTCAGGGTTTGCAGTTGGAGCCGCGGTGCTCACATCTAACGGTAAGATCTACACGGGCGTCAATGTCGAAAATTCATCCTACGGTCTGACGATATGTGCCGAGCGTGTGGCCGTCTTCAAAGCCGTGTCCGAGGGTGAGCGTGAGCTGAAAGCTGTTGCGATTTACACGGACACGGAGGAGCCCGTGTGGCCGTGCGGCGCGTGCCGCCAGGTTCTCTACGAGTTCGCTCAGAACGGCGACATGGATGTCGTATCCGCAACTTCCAGCGGCAAGGTTGAGGTGAAGAAGTTAAGCGAGCTGTTGCCCGAAGGCTTCAAATTTCGCCTTGGGATGTGACGCTGCGTGTGGGACAGGAGATGTTTTGACTGCCAAGTGTGACCGCTAATTATAGACATCACAGAGAATTTGGGCTTCTTGATCTTGCCCCAAAAATTTCACCTATTTCTCCCACGCCCGCTATCGGAAAACACCTCGTTTATCCAGTCTCTGACCTCGAAGCGGACGCGCTTCCTCGTCCTTTCGCTGACTTCCAGCAACCTGACCCTGTCGTTGATGCCCCATTTATCGATGAGGTGCACCTTTTTCAGCTGGATGGTCGCAAGCACGGGCGGTCTGTGAGCTCTCAAAAGCTTCCTCACGCTTTGTCCGAACGGCTTTGACAGCAGCTCCATGCCCCCAATCTCGTCTATGACGATGAGGTCGGCTTGCCGCACCGCCTTTTCGATCACCGGAATTACAAGCTCCTCAAAGTGTTTGACATACACCTTGTATTTTCCATAAGGCTGGAAGACGCCGTCTGGTCCTTTTCCGAGCCCGGCGAGCCGTCCGCTTTTGCGATAGGGCAGCACTTTAACGGTGAACCCAACCCGTTGACCCTCTCGCCTGATTTCCTCGGTGTAGAACCCATAAACTGACAGGCCGAGCCCGAGAGCCATCTCGACGCCCTCCTTGATCAGGGTCGTTTTGCCTGAGCCCGGCCTGCCGGTTATAAGCAGATGTTTAACGGACATTTATGACTTTGACCGTTTCTGAGATGATGCCGTCTGTGGCGCGGACGAAGAAGACGCCGTTAGACGGCAGCCTCAGCTCCTTTTGCGTGTTCCTGAGCTCGCCGCTGTAAATGGTTCGGCCGGAGATGTCCACTATCTGGAACCGAACGGGCTTGTCACCCTTCAACGGGATGAGCTGGATGGTGCCGTTCTTCGCAAGCGATGTGACTGAAAGCAAATGTCCTGTGGACGGCTGCGCGCCAGCGTTCTCCTCGATGCTGGTTATCCCGAACATGTCGAATGCCTTATGCATGAGGCTGACAGCGCTGTCAGTGGGGTAAACCGTTTCGAGCGGCACCGTGGTGAACAGCACATTGCTGCCTTTTGCAACCCCTGCCACGCCGTAGGCGGCTGAATCGACGGAGTTGAACAGAAAGGCTGTTACGGCGTCGCTGGCGGCCCTGATGCCGTCCGGGTCAGCCACATCGTAGTGGCCATGAGTGCCATCGTCGAAATTGTATGTGCCGCTGAACTGTGGCAGTGCACCTGAAATCGTGTAGTTGTGCGGCACATCGCCTGAGACGAAAGTGGCTCCGAGCGCATTTGAGAGGAAAGCGGTATCGGCCGGGTTTCCGGTTGACGCAAGGCTCTGAGCGATGTTGGAACCGCTTATGAGGAGGTGGCCGCCTGAGTTCACATAGTTTTGAAGAAGCGGCTCGACCGCCGGCGTTATCGCGGGCGCTGCGGAATCGCCTGTGTCCCCGCTGATCCACACAACAGCGTGATACCACGGAAGTGTCACCTGACTATCCTCCACGACGCTTGCCGTCACGCTGCTGAAGAAAAGATTGCGCTCAAGGAGCATGCGTGCGTAAGGGAGTATTGCGAGCGAGTCGTCCGTCGAGTTTACGACCATGACCTGAGGGATGCTCCTGCCCGATGGCCTGATTGCAAGAGTTGTCGAGAAATGTCCTTCATGCCAAGGATTTACAGGCCTGACTTTGTAAAAATACACGGTGTTGGTGTCAAGTCCTCCGAAACTCACGATCGTCGAGAATGTGGATGTCGCCTTTATGAAATTCTGGCCATCCGTGCTGACGAAGACATCGTATTTGGCGGCGTTCTCGGCAGCTGACCATGAGAGCCTCACGCGTCCGTTGAACAGAGGGTCAACTCTGAACATGGTTATCTCGCCGGGCGCATCCCACGGCTCTGCGAAATTGGCGAGCAACGCATACCACAGCTCCTGGCGCATCCCGTCGTAAGTCAACGCCCATATCCCGATCCCCTGTGCCGCAGTCGAGTTCACAGTCTGGTATTTCAGTGTGAGGCTTGAGTCGTCGTCATACCAGCACTGATGCCATGTCGTGTAATCGCGGTATCTATACCATGGCGTTTGAGAGTAAGAATCCCAGATTCTGCCGTAAATCCTTGCGTTTGTGGCGGCAGTAGCGTAGAAAACGGCGCTTGCCCGTCCCCTCGTCCTTGAGCCGCGCGTCGAGTCGTATGTCGGCCAATCGTATCCGTAATATGGCACTCCCATGACGACCTTCTCCGGATGGCCTGTCGTCGTGATGTAATGGTTCAGCGACCATGTGAAGTTGTAGGAGTAGCCGCTGAGCGGTGACGGCGGGCCGGCATTCTCGCTTCCGGGCCAGAAATAGTCGTATGACATCACCATCAACCCGTCGAGGAAGCTTCCAAGTGCCGCCTCATCATACCTGTCCGACCACGCATCATCGACCGCCATGACATCCATGTAAACCTGCAGGTCGTGGTTGTGAAATGTATCGGAAAGTGCCCTAATGAAGGCCGTCAGGTAGTCGCGGTCAGCGGAATAGGGTATCTCGAAATCTATGTTAACTCCCTCGACACCTCCGGCGTTGACGGCGTTGAGGAGCGTGTTTATGGCATTGGCGGTGTTCGTCGGGCTTGTGATGAGCGTGTGAATCTGGTCAGCGTCGAACAGTATCACCGCAAGGTTCACAATCACTCCGTTAGCGTGTGCGCTGTCGATGACGCCGCGCCAGTAGCCAGGCCATCCGTGTGAGTTCACGATGAACCCGTTTCCGTTGATCTCGATGCCGAACGGCACGATGTGCGTTATGAGATCCCAGCGAATCGTCGTGTATTGCGACCTCTGCCAGTAAGGCAGGAAGCCGTAAACGGTCCGCTGCATCGGCAGCTTCCTTTCTTGAAGCGGCAACACAGGCCTCTCCAGAGGCACTAATTGCTTCGGCGCATCATCATGATGCGAAAAATACTCGATCTGGTGTATCGTTTTTGGTGTTGAGCTTATAAGCTGCAACAAAACCAGAATTATCATAATCCCTCCCTCCGTGGAAATTTAAAGGTTGATTTGTAAGTTTAGGAAGTCCAACCTTTTATGCCGACTGGTTTTCTTCTGCTTCCTTCTTATCTTTGCCCCGCCTGTATATGGCTATGGGGATGAGGATGACCAATCCCACCACGATCGTGATGACGGAGATAACCATCTCGTCTTTTTTCCACATGACGAAAAATCCGATCAGCTCCAGAAGCAGACCGATGAAAAAGAGGATGTAGCTCAGCGTATCGTAAGGTAATCCCTGAGGGATTGGGTAGGTTTCGACCGTTTTGCGCGTTACCTTCTTCCCCTGTTTCGTTCCCGTGGGGCGTCTTCTCCTGCGGGTGGTCCTTTTAGATTTCTTATCCTTGACTGCCGTCATGGGTTTCCTCCTTTTGCGGGCTTTATCTGCCCGAAACTGTATAGGTTAATCAAATCTTTATTTCTGGACAACACATAATTTCCTGCAATTCCTCGAAATATGCCTATCGAATCGGCCTTTTGCCATGCCGATATGGACGAGATAGGCCCATCTTGCATAATTCTGGCCACAATGGCACCTGCGTCGTAGCCCGTCTCGGCTATCGAGGACGGGCGAACCCCGAATATCTGCATGAAATTGTCAAGCACTTCCTGCCGATCGATATCCGGTACGCCCGGCTGCGGCGCTGCTATGACGATGTTGAGCTCGTTCTTCCTGCGCCACGACAGCCATCTGTCACAGCCGAGGACGATGGGATTTACATCGTAGAACCGCATCTGCGAGACCATCGAGTAGATGCCCCGATTGCCTGCCGGCGCAAAGATCAAGGGGTAATCCTCACGGCTGATCCTCCGTATGATGTCGAGCTCCTCGCGGAACGGGAGCCCCTCGGATGGCACTTTGATGGCTTCGACAACGGTGCCGCCTGACTTTTCCACAAGCTGCTTGAAATACAGGGCTGCGGAGATGTATTGGGCATCGTCGGGAAACAGTATGTAAACCCTTTTAGCGTGCAGCGAATCGAGCGCATAGCTCGCAAGCTTTTCGACTTCAAGTTTCAAGGCGTAGTTGAACGGTATGACAAAATTGCCGATGTCGCCGAGCCTCAGATCGGCCGCACCGGGTATCAGATTCAAAATTGCGGCGCTGTCTATTTTAGGGGCTGTGCTCATGGCGAACATCGATGTCAGCGGGCCGACAACCAGCGCGAAAACGCTGTCCTTGAGCGTTTCGGCTATGTAACTTGCGTAAGATGTGTCGCTTCGGGTGTCTATTTCGACGAGTTTGACGCTGACGGGCAGTGCGAGGCGGAAGCCGCGCATGAACTCCTTGCCAAGGCTGGCCATGTTGCCGGATTGTGGCACGAGCACTGCGACCTTTTTCGTGGGAGTGACCCGTTTATCGAGGTATCCGCGCGAAAGGAGGTTGTGGAACAGGTCAGCACCTAAATCTATCAGGCCGAAAAGATACACATAGCTGCTGTCCTTGACCCACGATGGCGCAGGCCCCGCATACGCCTTCAGGAATTCCACTGCCGCCATGTCCTTGTTGCCCATCTCGAGGTAGGACTTTGCCATGTAATACCTTACAAGGCCAACCTTTTTGCTCTCAGGGAATTCGAGGATGAACTGGTTTGCGTAGTTGATCGTGCCCTGAAAATCGCCCGAATTGTAGCTTGCCTCTATCCCGAGCAGCAGGAGCTTCTCGCGCCTTTTCCCTCTTTCTTCGGGCAGCCTGTTCTGGATGACCTGGAGCGCTTTTTGCGGCTCGCCTTGATCTATGAGTGCGCGTATCTCCTTTAAGTAACTCCTGCCGAATGAGATTGTTAGGGCAATGAGGATGACGCTGAGGTTCATAACAGGCTTATCTCCACGCCTTCTTTGTTGCCGCGAGCATATTCGTAATACCTTAAAGCTGCCTTTTTCGCCTCTTCGATCATGGATTCCGGAAGCTCTTTTTTGATCTCTGCCGGTATGCCTGCCACAAGTCTGAGCGGTGGGACCTCTTTCCTCGAAAGCACCACAGCGCCAGCAGCCACCACGGCACCCTGACCGATCCTTGCGTGGTCGAGCACAGTGGCGCCCATGCCGATGAGTGCGTAGTTGCCGATCATGCATCCGTGGAGTATAGCCGCATGGCCGACCGTAACATAATCGCCCACTATCACTGGAACGCCCGGCTCAACATGAACCACCACATTGTCCTGAATGTTGGAGTATTCGCCGATCTCGATCCTGTCCAGGTCGCCTCGCAAAACAGCGTTATACCATACGGATGCGCCCTTTTTCACGATTACATCGCCCACAAGCGTGGCGTTGGGCGCTACAAACGCATCCTCGTGAATCTGTGGATATTTGCCTTTGTAAGGTATTAAAATAGCCATGTTTTCATTATAAGATTGGCTTGCAGGCTCGGTCAAATGCGCTGGTTTCTTGCGACGCAGAGGCGGTGATTTTATCGCACCTCACGCAACACCTCCCACTCCTCAATCCCGAAATGCCTGATCACCTCATCGATCAAAAGCTCGCGACATGCGATGATGGCGTCCGTTCCTGATCTGACGATCTCCTCGAAAATATCATGGAAACCAAGCCCTTCGAGCTCCAGTGGGCCGATCTCGTCGATGAAAAGCGGGGAAATCCCGTTTTTCATCGCCTGTCTGAGTATTCCGATGCCGGCCTCAAGGCCATCTCTGGAGAAAGAAAACGGCCCGTAGGCGAAGGCCTCCTTCCACCCGTCCGATGTCAGTTCCCGGTATCTCGCAAACGGGATTTTCAGGTCTGTGCCAAGTTTGAGGAGGTCGTAACCATGCAGGATGCCGTCCTCGATGTGCTTGACGGAGACGAACCCCGCGCCTCCCAGTTCACGGTAAAGCTCGATCATCCGCCTCGTTTTGCCGCTGTTAATGTTGCCGGGAACGATTTTTATCATTGCCACTGCCCAGACTCACGAATTTTCGGATTTTTGACAGCTTCTTGTCCCCGATGCCTTTCACATTCTTCAACTCATCAACAGAGCGAAACTCTCCGTGTGCCCTGCGGTATTGGATGATCCTGCCGGCAATGACCGGGCCTATGCCCGGCACCCTCACAAGCGCAGCGCTGTCAGCGCTGTTGATGTCGATCGGAAACGGTGATCTGGCTGGTGCAGTTCTGACGGATTTCGATGTGTCCTTTGGTTGAGCTTTGGGCATCAACGGTTCTGAGTAGTATTTTGCGCCGACCATCTTGGGGACGGACAGGTTGATCCATTTTATCGCGATGCCCGCCCCTGCCGATAGGATGAGGAAAAACGCAACAGCCTGCTCCTGAGGCGTGAGGGATAGCTGTTCCTTGATTTCCCGCCACAGATCAGAACTTAAGAGAGACATTTGCGTTCAGCTGATTGCTCAAGAATTCCCGTCCCGTGGTCTTGTCGAAATTCTTGCTGAACTGGTATTGGAGCCCGCCTGTCACATTTTTCGTGAACCTGTATTGTGCATACAGCGAAAACGATTTTGATGTGTTACCGGTTATGACCTCGCCCATCTTTGTCGTTTCGTCGTTGTAGGTGTAAGTGACATGGAATGTGACAGAGCTCTTGAGCCTTATCGGGCGCTTGAATAGCGGCAGTTTCAGGCCTTTCGACCTGTCGAGTGAATAGGAGAGGTCAACTGTGACCGATTTAACTGCTGTCTGGCTCGTCGGCCCATACCTGAACGACTCGTTCCCGCGCAGGGTATAGCTCCCGTTCAAGTTCATCGTTACTTTGTTGAAAAGCGATGTGGATATGCTTGGCGTGAAAGAGTTTTCTACCTGTCGGGTGTCGGGCGTCGGCGCATCCGCTGGCCCGTTCTCCCTTATCGAATGCGAATAGTTCAGGTTAAGTGTCGTGCTGCCGAGCACTTTGTTGAGTCCGGGAATCACCTTTTCTATTTGTGAGAACTGCGTTGAGAGCGACGGCCATGTCAGGTTCCTGTCCCGCGTAACACCCATGTTGGTCCTGCTGTATGTGATGTCCATAGTGCCTCGATACGAAAGCGTCAGCCTTATCAGCCTTATGTTGCCGTTGATCGAGTAGCTGCGGTTTTCGTTGCTGGTGTTTCGCGTGCCCGATGTCGGCAGGTTGAACGAGTCGGAGAGCCCAAGCCTGAACATGACATCAGGTCTGCCCTGCACGAGGTAGTAGTTTGCGGATCTGCGGAGCGAATAGCTTAAGTTTGGCGCAGGGAAGACATTTACCAGTTTCGAGATGTAGTAACCAACCATTTTCAGTGGGTTGGATGTGTCCTTTCGGATGTTCCTGAGGAACGGGAACGGGTCAACCCTTGAGTTGACCGAGAAGTTGAATGTCCGGGTTATGTTGTGCAGGTTCATCGTGTCCGTTGCGTTCGCTGTCGGCAGGTTCTCGCGGTAGTTGTTGCTGACCTGAATTGACGGCGTCAGCATGTTGAAGATGTTGAGGCTGTAACTGCCTGAAAGTTGCTCCTCTCTGGATATGTCACGGCCCCATCTGCCGCCAAACCTGAGGTCATGCCCCTGCGATTGGCTGTAACTGAGCCTCATGTTTCTGAAGGGCGAGTATTGAGTTGAGAAACTGAGGTTGAGGGCCTTCCTTCCGTTGTTCGTCCTCGTGCCACTCTGCCTGTTGTAATTCATGCTCGTGTCACCGGTGTAATCGGCCGACAATCTGAGGTTTGAGAAAAGCGGGTTGAAATTGATGCCGAAAATGTTGAGCGGTCGAAGGTTGGGGTTGAGGTCGTATTCTATTTTCAAGTTCTCGGAATTACTTAACGAGAGTTGCGTCTGTGTGTTGCGATAGGTCTCCGACTTGCCAGCGTTCACCTTGAAGGGATCGAACAGGAAGCGGAACAGCCAGAACTTTGAGCGTGATTTCGAGAATTGGAACCTCAGGTTTTTGGAATACGAAAGCTCTCTGTGCTCCTCCATCTCCTGAGGCGAATAAACGATGTCATTGCCGACAGGATACTTGGGGAATGTATAGCTCACATTCTGCGACGCCGTCAGGGCCAGGTTTACCCCCCATACCGACGGCAGGAGCATGCCGGGCCTGATGCTTCCGCTCACGGAGTAGTTCTGCGTGAGATTGCGTTGCGACCTTGTGTCGCTCAGGCTTCGGAAATCCGGCTCCCTGTATTCAGCGCTTGCGTTCAATGTTATGAATCCTGCCCAATTAAAATTGAAGCTGCCGCGTGCTGCCCATCCGCCGTTCCGCCTCGGCCCTGATGCCCGAAGCTCGTCAAACCATACCTCACCGCTTATCGGCGTTTGGGATGAGTCGTTCAGGATGCCGAACTCATACATCTTGACGCTTCCGAGATTGGGAACTCCCTTAACCCCATAGGAACCTGAGAAAAACACGGAGTCGTCGGGGAAAGAGTCAGGCCTCAGGGTCTTCAGATGGGTAAGCACATCGAACGGGATGGTGAACTCGTGCCAGCTCGTGCCGCTCAGCCTGAACCTGAACTCGTAATAGTTGTTTTCGTCCGAGCCCACTCTTAAGAAAAGCATGGGGTTGCCGTCTAACGGGTGTCTCGCCTTCGCAAAGAACTTGATCTCGGTGTAGTCGAGGAGATCCTGCTGGTTGTTCTGGCTCAAAACCTGACGGTGAACCAGTGCGTAATGGCCGAGTCCGATATTCGAGTATACGACTGCGATGGACTGCTCCCGTTCGAGCCTGCCGTTCTGATCTCGCCTCAGAAATACGCCCGGAGGCGGTGAGTAATCGTTCGTCTCGTATGTGTTCACGACGCCAATCCGCACCACTTCGCTGGAATCCACAGGCTGGTATGACGAATCGATGGAAGTGACGCCGTAGTTGAGCCATTTATTGCCGACGAATTCAATCCTTTGAATTAGAACGGTATCCGTCCTTGTGAACCCTGTCAGCCACATCCTTGCGTATCGGATCTGGCTCCATGTCGGGTTTGTCCCCACCTCCGTGTGCGATGTTATGTCCTTGAGCGGTATGCGGTAGTGTTTCCAGCCGGCGGGCGTGACATCGACGAGGTATTCGCTGTTGAGATCGCTGAGGTCGATTGTGTACTCGAAATATGCGTTGTTCGTGTCCACTGTCATGTTCCCATCGAGGTCCTCGGTGTCGTAGTGGCCGTTTCCTTCAGTCCCGTCTATGTGCTCAAAGTTCCACCTGTCCGACAACGAGTAGCTGTAATCGTCGTTTCCGTCGTCCTGAGAGCCTTCCGTCCATGAGCTGTCGTTTCCCGCCACCCTGTCGAGGCCGACATCCTCCGTCCTCGCATCAAAGTGGTCGTGGTCGGCATCGATGTCCTCGCCGTCGATCTCATGCGGGCCGCGATACATGCCTTTAATTCTGCCCGACCTGTCACGCCAGATAGCGTCCTCCGAGATGGCGTAACCGATGTCTATCTTGACCTTTATGCTGTCGCCTTTTGCGACGAATTCGAGGAAGTCGATGTTCTGAAAATCCTGCCCGTCGCGGTTCACAAGGTAGTTCAAAGATGCCCATTGTGTCGTGTCGCCTTCGACCTGAGGCCGAACGATCAGCATCAACACGGGCTCACGATCGTCCTGCATCTCTATCGGCTCGTTCGGATAGATGTCTCCTGACCTTATGACATCGGGCAACACCGCCCAGATCAACTTCCTTGCAAAAGATGATGTGTCTCTGCCGACCGGAATGCTGCCGTATGACCATTTGAGGCGCGAGATGGAGAGTGACACGGACTGTTTGGCGGATTCCATGTCGTCGATGTAGCCGTCTCCCTTGATGTTCGGGTTGGGGAATGCGCGCGCAGCCTCGAACTGCATCTGCATGGAAGATGCGTTCCTCAAATTGAGCCACGGGACGATGTTCAATGCCGTGGTCATGAACGGCATCGGCAGCTGGAACTGCATGTCAAACTCGCCGACCGTCGCCCTCGTCGGCTCATCGCCTATCTGAGGCCGCTCGTCGATCGTCCCTTCGGATCTCGTTATCCATGTGCTTCCTAGAGATAGGTTTTCTCCGAGCGTGTAGTCAAATCTGACGCCGAGTATTGAACGCTCTTTGCTCGCCATGAATGGCACATAGTCGTAAGTTATCCTGATGTCGGCGTTGGGGTCGTTGAGCACCTCGTCGTTCAAAATCGTGATCGTGCCTGTGGTGTAGTCGATCGTGTAGTCCCTATTTCTCACCAATCGCCTGCCGTTGTAGGTCACAACTTCGCTCCCCTCTATGATGTCGTAGGCGTTCAGCTGGATTTGGTTCATCCTCTGCCTGATCTTCACCTGAATGTAATAATCCTGCCCCTGACCGGGCTGCAGGTTTCGCAGCCAGTAGATGGCAGAGTCTGGATGTTCAAGTGCAGTGTCAGCAAAAGGATACGGCTCAGGAAATATGAGGTAGCCCTTTGCGTAGTCTAACACCGTAAAGCTCTGTCCGTTCCTGTTCTGAATTTCGTCTATCACACCGTCTCCGTTGAGGTCAAGCCCGAGGATTTGCAGGTAAGACCTGTCGTTTTCGCCGTTCACCGGCCCCTGATTTGTAACCCTGTAAATCTGGATATCCACCT
>JALVZN010000106.1 GCA_027037615.1 Caldifarciminota bacterium
CAGGATATTTTATCGATTGGGAGGGAATTTTACCAATTAAGGCGCAATGCGGCATGAGTTTTATGCATGTATGATCCCCAAAATTTGTTTGAGGCCTGTCAGGAGGTTAAAATCATAGGCATGATGAAAAAAACGGTTAAATTAGCGGTTCTTGCATTTCTGATAGTAAGCGGTTGCGCCACAAATAAGCCTTTGAGGGTGCAAGCCCAGAAGCAAATTGTGTATCAAAAAGTGGCCGACAGCCTCGCACGGGCACATTCGACGATAATCGACACCGCAGAACTCGCCAGACGGATCAATACCGCAATCGATACAGCCACAGCACTTGGCACAGCCGTCACAGGCGTATTCGTTTCCGACATCAACGGCAACACGCTCTTCAGCCGAAACGGGGAAAAGCTGTTCACGCCTGCATCGACGGCAAAAGTGTTCACGGCCATCGCAGCGCTCCACTATCTCGGCTCGGAATACAAATTCCTGACCAACCTCTACATTGACAAAAAGGCGAATGTTTACCTCAAGGGCTTTGGCGATCCGTCCTTCTCCACAGGCGACCTCTACGGCATGGCGGTGCATTTCGCACAGTTGGGCGTCAAAAAGGTCAACGACATCATCGTGGACGACTCATATTACGACACACTGAGGCTCGGTCACGGGTGGATGTGGGACGATGATCCTTACCCGTTCATGGCACGGCTCAGCGCCCTGTCTCTCGACTGGAACATCATCGAGGTTACGGTCTGGCCGACGAAGCCCGGCCGCCCGCCAAAAGTTTCGATCTACCCGCCATCCAATTTCATAAAGGTCAAAAATGAGGCCGTCACGACGGACACGGGAAGGAGCAGGATCCTCGTCGATAGGGTGATCAAGGACAACGAAAACTGGGTCGTGGTGAAAGGCAACATAAATGTGAACACCGACAACATTGTCCGTTACAGGAACATCGACAATCCAACGCTCCATGTCGGCTATGTGTTCGCATCGATGCTCAAGCAGCTGGGCATAAAGGTCAGAGGGCGTGTGAGGCGCGACACCGTTCCATCGGATGCCGAGCTGGTGTATGTGCATGGCTCAAAGCCGCTTTTCGAGATAGTGGCTGACATGCTGAAGGCGAGCAACAACCAGAAGGCTGAGATGCTGCTCAAAGCCGTTGGGGCAGCTACCGATTCGCCTCCCGGCACTGCCTCAAAAGGGATAGCTGCGGTCAAAAAGATGCTGTCAGATGAGGTGCTCGGAGCGGACACCCTCCAGTTCCGCCTCGTTGACGGCTCCGGCCTCTCGCGGTATGACCTCGTTTCGCCAAAACTGCATGTGGCACTCTTGAGATGGGCATTCAAGAACAGGAAGCTCATGCCGGAGTTCCTGACTGCGATGCCTGTCGGCGGAATTGATGGCACGCTTGAGAAACGCATGGTATGGGACAGCGGCGGCCGCCATGTGCGCGCGAAAACAGGCACAATGTCAGGCGTATCAGCGCTCACAGGCTATGTCTGGCCCGAAAACAAGCCTCCGGTTGTGTTCTCCATCCTGATGAACAACTTTGTAGGCTCAGCGAAGCCAGCTCAGGCCGTTCAGGATGAGATAGTCAAGGCCATCTACGAGTGCTATGTCGGGAAAACGGACACAACAGCGACGGTCCAGCCTCAAAAATGAGAGCGCAACCATCAAAGGGGCAATTTAATCCTCAGGGGCGGCGTAGCCGCCCCTTTTTCGATAGGAGGTAGTCAATGAAGGCATCCGAGCTCGCAAAGATACTGGGCGGCAAAGTCATCGGCGAAGATGTCGAAGTCGGGAGGATAGCTCCGATAGAAACTGCATCGGAAAACGACCTTGTCATTCTGCTGGACATGAAGAAGGCCAACCTTCTGTCGGGCAGGAAGTTCAACTGCGTGGTCGCACCAGAGCCTCTCCCGTCCGTCGATGCCCGCTGCACCATAGTCGTCGATGACATCCAGTCAGCTTTCATCAAGCTGCTCAGGGCATTCAGCGAAGAGCCCACATACAGCGCTGGCATAAGTGATATGGCCTATGTCCATCCTGAAGCGAAACTTGAGGATGGGGTTGTCGTCCGCCCGTTCGCATTCATCGACAGAGGCGCAAGGATAGGCAAAAACACGGTTATCCATCCGTTCGCATACATCGGTCAAAACGCTGTGGTAGGCGAAGATACGGTCATCCACCCATTCGTCTTCATCGGCTACAATGTGCGGGTCGGCAACAGGGTGATACTCCACGCCGGCGTGAAACTTGGGGCCGATGGATTTGGCTTCAGACGCATGGGAGACGAATATGTCAAAATACCCCAGATCGGCACCGTTGTGATCGAGGACGATGTGGAGCTTGGCGCAAACACCTGTGTTGACAGGGCGACGATCGGCGAAACGGTCATCCGAAAGGGCACGAAGATCGACAACCTCGTTCAGGTCGGCCACAATGTCAAAATTGGGCGCAATGTGGTCATAGCCGGCAACAGCGGCGTCGCCGGCAGTTCGGTGGTCGAGGACGATGTGGTAATTGCGGGCTTTGTGGGCATAGCCGACCACCTAAAAGTCGGTCGAGGCGCTGTCATAACGGCGAAGACAGGCGTCCACAAAGACCTCGCACCGGGAAAACTTTACGCAGGGTATTATGTCACCGAGCACATGAAATTCCTCAAAGCCTATTCGCTGATGCTGAAATTGCCTGAGCTCGTTTCCAGAATTAAACAGCTTGAACAGGAGGTCGAGCGCCTCAGGAGGTCGGTCGATGAACGGGATGGCGAGTGAAAACAGCTCTTTCGTCAACGGCTCGTGGCTCGCAGAGGGGCAGCCGTTTCAGACGATTAACCCATCAACGGGTCAGCCCATTGCGGAGGTTGTGGCTGCTGACGATAAAACCGTGGAACTTGCGATTAAAGCGGCGGAAAACGGCTTCAAGAATTGGTCAAAACTGAGCGTCGAGGCCAGGGTCGAGTATCTGAAAAGGCTCAAATCGGTGATCCTGAGCGAGATAACTGAGATCGCCCATGTCGTTGCGACGGAACAGGGTAAGCCTTACACCGAGGCGCTCCTCGTCGAGGTTCTGCCGGCGATCGATAGCCTCGACTTTTACATCTCAAAGGCTTCCAGATACCTGCGGCCTTTGAAAGTCAGGCACTGGCAGGCACTTTTCAAAAACAAAAAGGCCTATTATCGGTTTGACCCGCTGGGCGTTGTCGCGATCATATCGCCGTGGAACTACCCGTTTGTAATCCCGTTCCTTGATGCTGTTGCTGCGCTCGTTTCGGGCAACACCGTGGTCCTGAAACCGTCATCGGTAACGCCTTTGACAGGCATCAAGATAGCAAAACTCTTTGAGCGTGCGGGATTTCCCGATGGCACCTTCAACCTACTTATCGGAAAGTCGGATGTGGGGCAAAAACTCATAACCAGCGGTTCGGTCAGGGTCGTGATGTTCACTGGCTCCGTCGAGACCGGCAAATACATCTACGAAAAATCGGCCAGCAGCATGAAAAAGCTCGTTCTTGAGCTTGGCGGCAAGGATGCAGCAGTCGTTATGCCCGATGCGAACATGGATCGAGCGGTGAACGGCATACTCTGGGGCGCATTCATGAATTCGGGACAGACATGCGCATCCATCGAAAGGATTTATGTCCACGAATCCGTTTACGATGAGTTTGTCGAGAGGCTGACGGAGCGCGCTTCCAGTCTGAAGGTCGGCGATCCGATGGCTCACGACACGGAGATCGGCCCGATGACCACTCCGATGCAGCTGAACAAGGTGCTGATGCAGGTCAGAGATGCCATATCGGCAGGCGCAACCGTCACGACAGGCGGCCGCACATCGGAAAACGGGTTCTTCCTGACCCCGATCGTGATGGTCGGCGTAAATCACTCGATGTCAATCATGCAGGATGAGACATTCGGCCCGGTCGCACCGATCATGAAGTTCAAGACGATAGATGAGGCCATCTCGCTTGCAAACGACACGAAATACGGGCTCACGGCGTCGGTCTGGACGCGCGACAGGAGGGTGGCTCGCAAATTCATCGAAGCGGCCGAAGCGGGCAGCATCACGGTCAACGACCATGTGTTCAGTTTCGGCGAGCCGGAGGGCGCATGGGGCGGCGTCAGGTTCTCAGGCGTGGGCAGGACACACGGCAGATTTGGCCTCCACGAACTGGTGAACATAAAGTTTGTGAGCGAGGATTTTGACTCAATCACTTCTCAACTCTGGTGGTATCCTTACGATGTCGGCCTCAGGGATATAGCTGAGCTGGCAGGCATATCCATGTTCCACACCAACCACATCGTAAAGATCTCGGCGACGCTCAGGTTGCTGAAACATTACCGCAGGCTCATCAAGTCGCTCGGATTTAAGAACCTGCTCATGAATTTGGGAAAATTTTTGTAAAGCGTTTCTCCGCATTTTTGATGTGAATTTGTAGAGAATTCGATTTAAAATCATGCTGGATTGCAAACAGGGAGGTGAGCCATGAACTGGCTGGTAATTGTAACCCTTATCGTTGGTCAGGGCATCACGACGATGTCCCCTCCGCATCTGGACAACCCTCGCATTATCAGGCACATAGTCCAGCCGTTTGAAGGTGCTGAGGACTTCGGGCGTCTGCCGTCCCTTCAGACGATGCCGCCAGACACGCAATGGCAAGTTGTGGATCGGAAAGACCTATTCCTGCTAATGTGGCCCGGCGAACGCATCATCTTCGACATCGATTCCACAGGACTTACTCTAACGGATTATCCCGATACCGGCCTGACAGCTAACGCACTTCAGGCCATAGACATAGCTCCCGACTGGCTCAGGCCGCTGCTCGCCGACAACATGCACAGGCTAACACCTGAGTTTCAGGACATCTACGCTCAGATGATAATCAGCCCGACGGATGATCGGTATCGTGACGAGATAGCCTTCGTGGTTGGGGCTCTGTCGCCTGAGATACTTATGGATTCCGTGTTTGACCCTCAGCTTGTCGAGGTCAACGCCGAATACATCTATCGGAATGCGGACTCGCTCGATTATGTCGAGCTGGTCGAGGACACGACAGGCGAGGACTACTTCACAACGGCGCGGTATCGCTACATCGACGCCAACGGCGACACCGCTTACACGACCATCCCATACTGGATTTATTACTACTACATAGTCCATCCTGAGCTGTCGGACGAGATGCCGAGGATGGACGGCTATGTTTACAACAGGTTCTGGCGAGACTTCCTGTTCTACTATGCGGATCCGGGCTATCCGAGGCTTGCGGATGTCATGCGCGGCGTGAAGACGCTCTGGGTCGTTTCCGACACGCCTGTGAATTTGCCGAGATTTCGCCCGTTTGACTCAACGAGTTATGCGCTCGACATCGTCGGCAACTGGGTCGGCTACAACATCCCGACGACTGCGACCGGTGACCGCCCAATTCAGCCAAATGTGATAATCCACGAGCACAACGGGAACTGCGGCGAGCTTCAGGACGCACTTGTGGCAGGTGCGAGAACCGCTCTCATCCCGATAACCTCGCACTTCACGCTGGCGGAAGACCATGTGTTCACCGCTTTCTACTTCAACGGCAACTGGTATCCTTATCAGGTAGGCTGGTATGGCGGGCCGACCAGCATCAATGCGCCGGGAATAGCCATGGACGACGATTACGGCGGCGGGAAACACATCTCATCCGTCCTCGACTGGAGGTCTGACGGCTACACCACCACGATGACACACATCTACTCGGATGTCTGCTCGCTCCATGTTCAGGTGGTCGATTGGCGGAACAAGCCTGTGCCGGGCGCACGCGTGTTGCTCTACACCGAGGGCTGGTATGGTGGTTACAGCGTGAGCTCATGGCTGTTTACCGACCAAAACGGGATTGCGAACTTCGAGATCGGCGAGCTGCGCAATTTCTACATCCATGTCAATTCGCCGATCGGCGACTACCCCGAGGATCCCAACACGATTGTGCAGATCATCGAGAACTCGCAGACCGGCGCGCAATACTATGTCACAGTGACCATTCCTAACTTCACCCCATCGCCCTGGGCAGACACAACGGGCAGCGATGAAACAGCTTACATGGTCGAGATAACGACCGATGGGGGCATCGGCGTCGAACACGGCTATGTCAGATGCCGTAGAAATGCCGGCGATGTAGGATTTTATCACACATACGGCAACCTCATCGGCGAGGAGCAGGTCAGGCTCGACTACTATGTCATGGACAGCTCCAATTTTGAGGAATACCAGATGGGACACAGGTTCACGGCAGCCTCGATGGCGGAGGACATCCCGATAACCGAACAGGCCTACCTGACCATGCCGGAAGGACGGTGGAAGCTGCTGATCTCAAACGAGGACGGCATGACGACCACGAAATACACATGGGCGCATATCGTGCTTTACAGGCTGCTGCCGTCTGTCGAGGAGGACGAGCCGATCGCGGCCCACAAATTGCCCCGACTTGATGTGGCACTTTCAAACAGCTCCGTCAGGTTGACGGCATTTGCGCCAGATGAAGGCTACAGTCTCAACATTCTGGACATCACGGGCAGGTTGGTCAACACATTGCGGCTCAACAGGGGTAGCAATGTCACCACATTGCCGGTAAATGGTTTCGCTTCAGGAGTTTATTTCGCAAGGCTTGTCAGTGCATCGGGCAATTCGCAGGTTACCAAAAAATTCATGATTGTGAGGTGAGACCATGATTCGCAAGATCAAAATTTCAGGTGTTGTGGTTCTCATGATGTTATTAAGTGCGAGCAATTTGTTTGCCATCTGGTCGACGAGATGGCATGACGACGGGCTGCTCAGGCTCGCCATAACGAACTTCGGCCGTTTTGGCTACCAGAACGCAGCCGAGTGGCCGAAGGGCACAGGTCAGACCTACATCTTCGGCGCCGGGATATGGGTTGGCGCATTGAAACCGAAAGGAGTTAGCACTTCACTTGCCGAGGACATCACAGCGGATGCAAACGCAATCCGTGTGGCATCGATCGACGGCCTCGATTCGACGGGTATCCTTAAAATCGGCAACGAGTTTGTGCACTATCACGGGATTTCAGGCGATACCCTGCTTTCGTGTATCCGCGGCTTTGCCAGCACTGCGGCCGTGCCGCACAACGCAGGTGACGAAGCGACGGCTTACTACGCCGCACTTGACATGGGTTACAACCCATCGAACGGGGGCACTGAGCTTGTCCCCGGCGACCTCCCGAACGAGCCCGGCTACACGGACACCACCGAGCGTGTGCTGTTCTCAAACGAGCCGTCTGACACTGCGCTCTGGCCGGTGCGCGATGCGACAGGCGCCCCTGTGGTGATCTCCACTGAGGACAGCTATGCGATAGGCAACGACATGGACTCATCGAGGGCAGACCATCCGCTCGGCATAAAGGTGATACAGGTCGGATATTGCTGGAACTACACGCTTTATCAGGACTTCCTGTTCCTGAACTACTATGTGGTGAACGCAACGGACGACACGCTCGAACACATCTACATGGGCGTGGTTTGCGATGCGGATGTCGGCGCAGGCGATTATCAGGACGACCTCGCCGGTTTCGGCACTGACCGCAACCTTGGCTATGCCTTCGATTCGGATGGGAGCGTGCCGGGCTGGTCAAATCCACCCGGATATGTGGGCTTCGACTTCCTGGAAAGTCCGACCGATACGACCGGCAACCAGCTTGGCCTGACCGCTTTCAAGATCATACACAACCCCGGCGTGGGCGGGCCGGGCGAACCTGACCCGGATGACGACGATCAGGCGTATCAGCTTGCGGCTGGCTACAACTACACGACCGGCGAATATCACCCGTTCGACAGCATATCGACGCCAACCGATATCAGGTTCCTCCAGTTCACAGGCCCGTTCGACCTTGCGCCCGGCGACACCGCAAAAATCGTGATAGCGGTCATCATGGGCGAGGATCTGGCCGACCTTCAGGCAAATTCCGACCTCGCTCAAACGCTCTACGACATCAACTTTGTGACGAACTGGGCACATGTCGAGTATCCGAATGGTGGAGAGACGGTTTCTGGCGATGTGGAGATCACATGGCAGGATTCCAGTGCGTTCGGAGCCGACATGTTGGTCGATCTCTTCTACTCACGGGACAACGGCGAGACATGGGCCCCGATAGCCGAAGGCATACCGGATGCAGGCTCCTACATCTGGCACACGAGCGATGTCCCCGATGGAACTCGTTATCGCATAAGGGTTTCGGTCTATGACACCCTTGCAGTCGGTGAGGATGTGTCCGACACCATTTTTACAGTCAACAATCCGGGCAACGGCGTGCCTGACCTGTTGTTGCTGAGCCCGCAACGGGGGACCCTTTCAGGCGACGCTGAGGTCAGATGGTGGGCGGCCGATGCAGATGGCGACCCGCTCTCGATCGATATCTACCTCATCCACGCGATGACAGGCGACACATTTTACCTCGCACGGGGTCTGGAAAACACAGGCAGCTACACATTCAATTCGGCTCTGGTGCACAACACATCGTATCGCCTGTTCGTTGAGGCGCATGATGCGGACACATTCGCCGTCGATTCGTCCTATTCGATGGTTACAGTTCTGAACGATCATCAGGTGATAGACGGACTTGTCCACGCTCACGGCGGATGTAACACCGTGTCGATTAACCCGCTCGTTTACTATCCGGAATCGCTCACGGCGAGGACATACGAGATAAGGTTCAACCGAATTCAACCTGAGCCGACATACACCTACACCATCATAGACAGCGCAACGAGGGATCTGCTCGCAGAAGGTCAGCTCTCCGTGGGCCTTGATGGCCACATGATAAAGGACTACTCGCCCGTTATCGGCGGCATAACCTTCGAGTTCACATCGATGATCGACGGTGACCTGTTCAGGATCACAGGCTTTCG
>JALVZN010000107.1 GCA_027037615.1 Caldifarciminota bacterium
CGACGGGGGTGGCAGAACGCAGGTTATTGTCGAACTGGATAGTTCATTTATCGGCGACATTATGCGGATCACCAGGATTGAGGATAACGGTGTCAAAAAGGACATCTATGTGGGCGAGATAAAAGACACTGTTATAAAACTTGGTGACCGAGAGCTGTCTGATACCATGCCCGTTAGGTACCATGTGCTGGTTAACACGAAAACCGGCCAATTCGTAGATCAATCTGTCTCCAACAGCGTGATACCTAAAGCGTCGCTTTTCAACAAGAAAAAGCTATTCCTGCTCTTCCTTGCGATCTTCTACATCACAATCCTGCTCTCCTACATGACAAAAGCTCGGAAGGGTCAGGAGTTGTATTTGAGGCCGATTGCCGGACTTGCGGAAGTGGATAATGCCATTGGGCGTGCCACCGAGATGGGCCGGCCGATACTTTTTTCTCCTGGATTGCTTGGTGTGACCGATGTCTCGACGATCGCAGCGCTAAACATACTTGCCTACATCACGAAGAAAGTCGCAGCCTATGAGACGAGAATTATCGTTCCTGTTTACGATCCTATCGTTTACACGGTTGCGCGTGAGGTGGTTAAGGATGCTTACACCGCGGCGGGCAGGCCGGATTTGTTCAAAAACGAGGATGTCTTCTTCCTGACTCAGAGGCAGTTCGCTTATGCCGCAGGTGTGTCCGGCATAATGGTTCGTGAAAAGACGGCTACCAACTTCTTCATGGGCTATTTCTTCGCAGAGTCGTTGATTCTTGCAGAGACCGGAGCCGCGACAGGCGCCATCCAGATCGCCGGCACCGACGCCATATCCCAGCTGCCGTTCTTCGTGACTGCTTGCGACTACACCCTGATGGGCGAAGAGCTTTACGCCGCCGGTGCTTACCTCGCAAAAGACCCAAGACTTACGGCCACGATAAAAGGACAGGATATCATGAAGGCTGTGCTTGTGGGCTTCCTGCTGATCTTGACGATCGCTGCATTCATCCCTGAGCTCAGCGCAAAGGTCGATGCCATTAAGCCTTATGTGGTTGGAAAGTAGGAGGATATGACATGTTTTTCTCTCGAACATTGCCGATGATTCTCGTGTTTGTGATGGGGGTGATCGGTGCTTCCCTTTATTTCATACCCCATCCATCAGCTCAGTCACTGGAAAACACATTGAGTCAGTGGTCGATAGCCATAGGCTCGTTCGCTATATTCCTTGCTATCACATCGCTTATTCGCAGATACATAAACAACCTCAAGCGGGGCAAAGAGGTAGTTTACAACCTTGTGGCATTGATAAGCCTGTTCGGTATGGCCCTTCTTGGGCTCATAGGTGGCACAGGCCCTAACAGTGTGTTCCAGAAGATATTTATCAATGTGCAGGTGCCGCTCGATGCCACGATGTTCTCACTGCTTGGGTTCTATGTTACATCAGCTGCTTATCGTGCATTCCGTGCAAGAAATGTGGAGGCTACGCTGCTCCTGATCACGGCCATCCTCGTCATTCTCGGCATTTCAACGATAGGTGACTCACAGACATGGCTTCGTAACCTTCAGGAATGGATTATGAATGTGCCCAATCTGGCTCAGAAACGCGGTATCACGATCGGCGTCGGACTTGGTATGATCGCCACATCCGTGAAGATCATACTCGGAATTGAAAGAAACTGGATGGGAGGGTGATCATGAGCTTCTGGGAAAAGTTATCGAAGCTGCCGAGGTTCTGGATCTATCTCGGCCTCCTGATCGTCATGATCCTGCCGATAGTGCTCAAGATCAAGGCGCATCCGAAGATGGGACTTGAGACCCGTCTCGTTTACGACTACATCGACCACATGAAGCCGGGTTCCGTGCTGCTGATGAACTTCACCTATGGGCCGAGCTCCATGCCAGAGCTGCATCCGATGGCCAAAGCGGTCATGAGACATGCACTTTTGAGGGGTGTCAAAGTCGTAGGAATGTCGCTCAACATCGAAGGAACAGGACTTGGACTTGATGTCTTCAACAGCGTTGCGAATGAGTTCAAAGAGGCGGGGCACCCGTTACAATACGGCAAGGATTATGTGTATCTGGGTTATAAAACCGGCTACGCTATGGTGATACGCGGTATAGGAGGCGATTTCCACGAGACATTCCCGGTGGACTACTTCGGGCACTCAACAAGCGATGAGGAGACGATGCCGCTGACGGCAAGGATACACAATTACGACGACATCGATCTCGTAATTGACTTCAGCGCAAGCGGTTCAGGTGCCACATGGATAACCTATGCATATCAGCAGTTCAACCAGAAGATAGCCATCGGCATTACGGCGGTCATGGGCGCCGATTATCAGCAATATATCAGGACTGGACAGCTTGTCGGATTGCTGAACGGCATGAAGGCCGCCGCTGACTACGAGGCCGCCGTGGCCAAACTCATGGAAAAAGAGCTCCATTACACGCCGCCACCTTACGCGACAGTTGGTATCACAGCCGTCACATGGGCACAGCTTTACCTCATACTCATGGTGATAGTCGGCAACCTCGCATTTTTCATGATTCGCAAGCAGCAGAGAAGGAGGAGATAAAATGGGCATCCTTCACTGGCTTTTCAGCTGGGAAACACTGGCAGCGTTTCTGACGCTCGCCATTTTTTCGTTCCTTTATAAAGAGAACCCGGTTTATCGTCTTGCCGAATACCTTTTTGTTGGTCTATCGGCAGGATACGGGTTTGCAATGACCTACTTCCTTGCAATGAAGCCCAATCTGATGGATCCTTTCATAATCCCTATCATGCAGCGGATGCATCTTCTTGGTGGTGAGCTTCTTCCGATAAACTGGTGGTATATAATCCCGACCATATTCGCCTTGCTCTACCTCTCGGTCATCACGCCAAAGTATTCATACCTGATAAGGCTGCCGTTTGCGTTCCTGCTGGGGCTTGGCTCTGGAATGGCCATACCGCGCGCATTTCAGGCGAGTATCCTTGAGCAGATGTGGGACACGATACTCCATTCACCGAACTGGCAGGGATATGCTGATCTGTCGAAGCAATACGAGTGGAGCCTCACGGTGGTGTTCATAAGCGCCATCATCATCTTCGTTTCGGTGCTCGCTGTGCTCGCATATTTCTTCTTCTCCAAAGAGCACAAGGGCGCTTACGGGAAATTCGCCAGATTTGGCATCATAGTGCTGATGATCGGATTTGGTGCTTCATTCGGATCCACTGTGATGGCGCGTTATTCGCTGCTCATAGGAAGGTTGATGTTCCTGCTTAAGTGGCTTCACATAGTTTCTTATTGATACTTTGAACCATTTGCAACATCGCAACAAAAGGGCCTGGAAACGGGCCCTTTATTTTTTATGGGCTTTGTTTTATTATCGATTAACAAATCCATTTGTGAGGTGTGAGATATGGGAAATGTGAGAATCAAAGAGATAGTGGATATAGAGATAGGGGAGCCATTTTGGGCAAGGAATTTGCTCATCTATCCGCTCAAAGGGCCTTCCGATGAGCTATCAGCTTTGACCATCGATGAGATGCTGGAGAATAACCTGGGTGAGATCCTCGACTCGGGGGATGTCAGTTCTGCCATAATCGACTATCGGGGAAATGAGCCGATGTTCATACTCGATGGCGAGGCGATTGTGGGGGCACTTCAGAACCGGGTTTTCAACACGGCTATCTGGTTTGAGTCATCGAAAAGGACGACCGTGCCCGTGAGTTGTATCGAGGAGTTTAGGTGGTCAGGCAGCAGGGTATTTGCTTCATCCGGCATATCGGTGAATCCGAAGCTCAGGGCTACTCTTGCTTCCTCCGTTACCCGTTCCGTTAAAATCACCGGCAGGTTCTATTCCAACCAGAAAGTGGTCTGGAGCTCTGTTGGCTATAAACTCTCGGCTATGAGGGTTGATTCACCTACACGCTCGCTCCACGATGCTTTTACCGCCTTGGGAGGTGAAATAGAAAGGTATGTCAAGGAGATCGACATCGCCGACGATGTTATTGGAATAGCGGCATTTGCAGGCGGTGAATTCCTCTCGGTTGACATCTTCAGGTCCAACGAGCTTATGAGAAAATTTAAGGATAAACTCGTTCGAGGTTTCGCTCTCGATGCGATTGAGCTTTCGTCGAAACAGACATCACTTATGGGCGATGAGGAGCTCAAAAAGATCATGGACCGCATCAGGTCGGCCGAATTCGAGGTTTTTAAGGGGGCGGTCGATGGCAGTGATTTGAGATACATAGGCGATGAGTTGGTCGCTGCCGGACTGACTGACTCAAGCAATCGATTGCTGCATCTGTCTATTTTCCCTAAGGTTGATTGATTGTTCGAGACGGTATTCGCCAAAAATCGGTCAAAAGGAGGTCTTTGATGATAAGTTTTGTTTTGGCGGCCATCTTTTCTGTCAGGCCCTCTCCGATCGTTGACCTCAAGGTTATGGACAACCCAAACGATGAGGGCGGCCAGATTGTCCTTAAATGGGAATACAGGAAAGATGCTGACCTATCACAGATTAGCTACATTCAGATCATGCGAATTGATAAGATGGGCACAGCGCCCATCGTCGCCGAGGAACTCAAGCCCACCGCAAAGCGTTACATGGATACCGACCTTAAAAACGGGCATCCTTACAGGTATTTCATCCGTGTCTGGTTCAAAGATGGTAGTTACATAGACTCGGCGATCTCGCCACCGGTGGTTCCAGAGGCTCAATGGCTTCATAAAGACCGTATCGCTGCGCTGGTTATACTCCTGCTTTACGGCGCTTTACTCATCTACTACCTCAAGAAGGCGCGCAAAGGCGAGAGGCTGACCATACGGCCGATAGCTGGACTTCAGGCCGTCGATGATGCGGTCGGAAGGGCCACCGAGATGGGCAGACCGCTCCTTTTCGTGCTCGGCCTCGGCACAGTTTCCGACATAGCCACGCTTGCCGGCCTCGCTATCCTCAAGCGTGTTGCAATGAAAGCCGCTGAATACGAATCGGATATAATCGTGCCATGCTTTGACCCGGTCGTCATGGCCGCTGCACAGGAGACCGTGAAACAGGGCTATCTTGAGGCAGGCAGACCTGACCTTTACAACGAAAAGAATGTCTATTTCCTCACAAACGACCAGTTCGGTTATGCCGCAGGCATAGACGGGATCATCATGAGGCAAAAACCCGGTGCGATTTTCCTTCAGGGCGCATTCTATGCGGAATCCCTGATAATCGCCGAGACAGGGCATTCGATTGGTGCAATTCAGATCGCCGGCACATCGTCCGTCACACAGCTGCCGTTCCTCATTGCAGCGACCGATTACACCCTGATAGGCGAGGAGATGTATGCCGCAAGCGCATACCTGTCCAGAGATCCCAATTCCCTTGCAACGATCAAAGCTGAGGACTGGATGAAGATCATCTTCATCGGGCTGATACTCGTTGGCGCCATGCTGGAGACTGTCGCAGGCCTCACTGGCAATAAGTCATGGTCGTTTATCAAAACCTTCTTCGCGGGAGGTGCCCAATGAAAAGGGAAATACCGCTTCTCATAAGCTTCATAGCCGGGACTTTGATAGTGATAAGCCTTTTTGTCCCGCATCCGCCTTTCAACAAGATGGAGGAGACACTAAATTCGTGGTATATCATAGTTTCAGGGTTTACATTCATCCTCGGCATAGACAGTTTGCTCCTCTACAACTGGGATAAAATTCGCAGGAAAAGCAAGGACTGGCCGTTTGCGCTCACTGTTATCCTCAGTTTCGTCGTGACGCTGGTCTGGGGCATCGTTTCGGGAGTGCGAACGGGCCACATCTTCTCGACCAATTCCACATTCCGCAACTACTTCTACCTCTACATCTATGTGCCGTTGCAGGCGACGATGTTCGCAATCCTGTCGTTCTTCATAGCGAGTGCCGCTTATCGCGCATTCAGGGCGAGAAGCCTTAACGCCACGCTGCTGCTCATCACAGCGTCGATAATCATGCTTGGGCGCGTGCCTCTCGGAAATGCGGTGCTTATTCCCGTCCTGTGGATAGCGGTGTTGCTTATCGCATGGGTCGTGCTCCTTGAGATAAAGGCGACGACATCCGCATCGACGCGCGTGGGCTACATCCTTATGCTGATTTTGATGGTGGTCATAGCTGTGCCTCTCACGAAATTCCTCTACGGCAATCTCTCAGCGGCTACGGATTGGATCATGGACATACCTCAGATGGCGGCCAAGAGGGGGATAATGCTCGGACTCGCTCTCGGAGGGATAGCCGTCTCGCTCCGCATAATCCTCGGCATAGAGCGGAGTTACATGAGCTAAGGAGGCAGCCATGAATATCTTTGAAAGCATGTCAAAAATAGACCGAAGGATCATTTACCTGATTCTTTTCATCGTGGCCACCGTGCCATTCCTTTTCAAAGTGGAAATTCCCATGAAGCCGACCTCGGATGTAGTTGAAGCTTACAATTTCATAAATTCGCTTCCCGAAGGCAGTGCTGTGATAATTTCGGCCGACTACGACGCCTCATCGATGCCTGAGCTTCAGCCCATGCTCACGGCGATTCTGAGGCAGCTGTTCAGCAGGAACATGAGGGTGCTGGTGATGTCGCACTGGGCGCTCGGCGTTCCGCTCGCACAGAAAGCGGTTGAGGAGGTGGCCAGGGAATACGGCAAGAAGTATGGCGTCGATTATGTCGTGCTTGGCTACCGTCCGGGATTGCAAGCCGTGATGGTAAGCATGGGAAAGGACATCCCCAAGACATTCGACAATGTGGATTACAAGAACCGACCGCTCAAGGACATGCCCGTGATGCAGGGGATTAAGAATTACGATGACATCGGCGTGATCATAGGCTTTGAGGCAGGCAGTGTGGGCGATTTTTGGGCGCAATTCGCCAATGCGCGATACGGTGCCCGAATTATACTCGGTTCGACCGCCGTCGTTGCGCCTGATCTGTACCCTTACAAGCAGGCCGGTCAGATCATAGCGGTGCTCGGCGGGCTGCGCGCTGCCGCTGACTACGAAAACCTCGTCCATCACAAGGGAACGGCCACCTACGGCATGACCACGCAGGCGTTTGTCCACTTCCTGATCATAGCTTTCATCATACTTGGCAACATCGGCTACATCGCCACTCAGAGGAAAAGGAGGTCATGAAATGCATCTGAGCACATCGATCTGGGTCTGGGTGGCTGCGTTCTTCACCCTCGCAATCTTCAGTTTTCTCTACAAGGACAACCCGTTTTACAAGTTCGCTGAGAGCGTGTTCGTGGGGTCGTCCGCCGCCTTTGCGTTCCTCAACCTCTGGTTTTTCGATGTGAAACCCAAACTCTGGGATCCGATAGCGAGCGGCAACATCCTTGCGGTCATTGTCCCGCTGATTTTGTCCATCCTCATGCTGACCCGTTTCATCCCGCAGATAAAATGGCTTTCGAGGTGGGCGATAGCGTTTGCAGTCGGCATGGGCGCCGGGCTCGGCATCGTCGGAATGCTGAACGGCTACCTTGTGCCTCAGCTGAAAGGAACCTTCCTGCCGCTCTGGGTTAGCGGTGACCTCGCCACGACGGTCAACAACTGGTTCCTGGTGTTCGGAACCGTTTTCACAATAACATACTTCTACTTCTCGAAGCCGATAAAAGGGAAATTCGGTGCCGCCGCAAAGGTGGGCATAGTTTTCATCATGGTGGCATTTGGAGCCTCGTTTGGATACACGATAATGGCTCGTGTAAGCCTTTTGATTGGAAGGATTTACTTCTTGCTTCATTCGTGGCTCGGATTGATTTGAGATCGCCTGATGGCGGGACGGGTTGGGAAAAATTCGGGACGGCAAAGGCGGGTCGTCGTTGACGGAACCCTATAAGCTGCAATATCCTAACCCAAAACAAACGGAGGTAATTTGAGGAGATGATGAGAAAGATCGCTTTATTTTTGTTCTCCGTGCTGCTGGTGACGGCGTGCAAGGAGGTGAAAGGGCCTGATTTCAACGCTCCGGGCTCGGTTTTCCTGTCCAATTGGGACAGGTTGCAGATGGTTGGCGACTTTCAGGATACACCTTGGGATCTGAACACCGCCCCTGACATGCATCTCGTTGGCGATTGGCAATGGGAGCTTGTCCTCAGGCTGCCCGCTCGCAAAATCAAATACAAGCTTGTGCCAGAAGGGCAATGGAATCTGGCTTATGGCGATACAAGTGCCATCAAAAACGACAGCCTTCAGGGATATGTCGATCCGAACGCCGGCGGACTTGGCGATCACATTGAGACGACCATCCCGCAGGCCGGTCTGTGGAAAGTGGACTTCAACGAGCAGACGCTGTTCTACCAGTTCACATACATCGGTGCGGCCGGCGGCGCCATAACGGGACATATCGAATTTGAGAACGATTCGGAGCCGCCTTTCCCGGCAGCGACCGTGACGGTGTATGATACCGCCTGGAGCGCTGTCACAACTGTGACCTCCGACAGCACGACGGGCGATTTCATCGCATCCGGGCTCGATGCAGGCAATTACAGCGTGGTCATCAACGCAGGCGGATACATCCCCGATACCGTAACCGATGTGACTGTCGCCGAAGATGATACCACATCGATCGGGACGGTGACACTTGCACAGATACCCGAAGGCATGATAGTGATCGATGGCGTCATATCCGATGAGGAGAACTGGGCGCTGGTGGATTCCGGTGTCGTCAACGGCCTCGAAGGCGCCTGTCTTTACCAGCTTTTTGTCTCTTCCGACACGAGCAACCTCTATGTCGCGATAACCACGCGGAATGAGGCCTCATGGGGACTGGCCTACGGCTTTGGTTTCGATGTTGCGGATGGCGGCTATTCCGAAGGGACATCCGATGGATGGGGCAGACACATCGGATTTTCGGGCTACGGCATCGATTATGAGCTCTATTTCTGGTGGCCTGAGAACGGAGACG
>JALVZN010000108.1 GCA_027037615.1 Caldifarciminota bacterium
TATCTCAGGCGGAAAAGATAGCACTGCTGTGGCACTTGCGCTGAAACGGCTTGGCTACGATGTGCGTGGCATTTTCATCGATCTCGGCATCCCCGTGTATTCCGAATATTCGAGGAACCTCGTGACCGATTTCTCCAGCAAGTTCGGCATCCCCATCGAGATCTACAACCTCAAGGAGCATCATGGCGAGTCGCTTCCAGAGCTTGCTGCCAGAAGGCGGGATAAAATCTGCTCGATGTGTGGAACCATAAAGCGATACATCCTGAACAAATGGGCGCTTGAGATCGGGGCGGCAGCACTTGTGACAGGCCACAATCTGGACGATGAGGCGGCGACCCTGCTCTCAAACACGCTGAGGTGGGACGCAAGTTACCTCGCCAAACAGAACCCCGTCCTTCCGCCGACACATCCGAAATTCGTGAAAAAGGTAAAACCGTTCGCATTCTTCACCGAGCGCGAGATAGCCGTCTATGCGATCGTGATGGGCATTGAGTTTTCAAAGATGTCGTGTCCTTTCTCGAAAGGCGCCAAATCGCTGAGATACAAGCATGTCCTCAACGAGTTAGAGGTGCAATCGCCCGGCACAAAGCTCAGATTTTACCGCGAATTCCTCAAGTTCCAGAAGGATTATCTCAAAGTTCAGATTGAGGAGCCGAAACTCAGAGAGTGCAGGGTCTGCGGGATGCCGACGACGCTCGAAGTCTGTTCGTTCTGCCGCATTTTCGGCCTTGACCGTAAGGAGGGCTGAAGTGGAGAGGCGACTGATCGACGACTTCCTCGCATACCTATCCTCACAGAAAAACCGTTCTCCCAACACGATAGAGGCTTACAGGAACGACCTGAACCAGTTCGTCGAATTCCTTGAGCTCAACAGGGAAGTCGAAAGCATCACGGATGTCGCGCAGGAGGATGTCGCGGCATTCGTCTCAGCCCTCTTTTCACACGGGCACCGCAAAACGAGCATCGAACGGAAACTTTCGGCTGTCAGAAGCCTCTACAACTTCCTGCTGAGGCGCGGCGATGTAAAACTCAATCCAGCACGCTATGTGGGGCCGATAAAAAAGGGCAAACGGTTGCCTCAGGTGGTAACCGAAAGCGAGATCAACGGTCTATTGGACGACTGGCATCCTCAAAATCCATTGGAATTCAGAGACAAAGCCATAATCGAGCTGCTATACGACACGGGGCTTCGCGCTTCGGAGCTGCTTTCACTGGATGTCAACGATGTCAAAGATGCTGATTCCGTTCTCGTGCGAGGCAAAGGGCAGAAGGAAAGGTTTGTGCCCCTGACAAAGAGCGCCATCTCGGCCATCAAAGCCTATCTCGCCGTGAGAGATAAACTTAAGCCGAAGGAAGAAGCGCTTTTCCTGAACCGTTTTGGGAAGAGGCTATCGAGGCGCGGGCTCTACAATGTCATAAGGAACAGATTTGAACAGCTCGCAACGACCTACGGCGTCCATCCGCACATGCTGAGGCACGCTTTTGCGACCCATCTCCTCAACAACGGGGCGGATCTGAGGAGCATTCAGGAACTTCTCGGCCACTCAAGCATCTCAACGACACAGATTTACACCCATGTCAGTTTGAGGAGAATTGTTGAGCAGTATCGGAAGTCACACCCCCGCAAATAGAACTCAATCGTGGGCACTTCCCAAAAACCGCTTGATGGCAGGCCCCAACCCGTAGATGAGCACCATTATGTAAGCCACCTGAATTATCGGTTTGAACGAGAGAGCGAACACCGTCAGAGGGCTGAACATTGTGGCCGCAACGCTCAGCGATATCGCCTGTGAGCTTGCGGTGGCGCCCAAAATCAAAATCATCCCCTCCTCGTAAGGCAGTTTGAGCAGTCTGGCTGTCAAAACGGCAAGCGTGGTCTGAATCAGGTAGTAAGCCACAAGTCCCAGAAGCACAAGGCCGAAGACTATGGGCTTGCCTATGACGAACCTTGAGACTTTGGCAACAGAGAAGAAGACTATGATCAGAATCCCGATTGCGGATATGCCGGGAAACACCTTTTTAAGCTCCATGAAGTAAGCCATGCCCTTCTTTTTGATGATCCAGTGTCTGGTCAACATGCCGAGTATCAACGGGATAGCGATATACGACAGGAGCAGAACGGCAAGGAGTTTGACGCTGAATGATACAAACACCCCTCCGCTGATTTTCAGGATGATGGGCGAAAGTATCGGAATTAAAATCAAGCCGACGACTGCGATCACAAGGGCATCCTCGACGCTTGCATCCGCTATGCCTGACCAGCCTATCAACATGTTGGAGCACGGGATTGCGCCGACCATTACCATTGCAAACGCTATGTCCGGGAATGACTTGAGAATTGTCCTCGATATCACAAATGCGGTTAGTGATGCCACGATGTAAGCGAAGAAAAGCGTGGTAAATATCAGCTTAAAGTTACGACCAGCCTTCTTAACCTTCTCGATGACCATTCCGGTGAGCATCGGGTAGAGCATTATGAACACGGCCAAGACGCTGATCGGCCGAATGTTCACCTTTCTGAAGTCCACGAAATACCCGACCAGAAGGGCAAGCAAAAAATCGATCAGGACATAGAGGTAAAGCTTTTGCTTGATGTGCATCAACAACTTACGCATCACAATCTCCCTGTTTGGACGGAAATTATAAGGCAGGCATTAAAAAGGGCGGGTCGAAGACCCGCCCGTCATCAGCTCATCACATCGGGGAAGGGAAATTAGAATTTCGATGCGATGTATTCGGCCAGATCGACCACCCTCGTGGCATAACCGAACTCGTTGTCATACCACGAGAACACCTTGACCAGATTGCCGCCTATCACCTGAGTGAGCAGGGAGTCGAAAATCGATGAATGTGGATTGCCGACGATGTCGTGCGACACGACAGGATCCTCAAGATACTGGAGATAACCTTTCAGCTCACCTTCAGCGGCCTTCCTGAACGCCTCGTTGACTTCCTCGACCGAGGTCTCTTTCTCGACCACTGCCGCGAAATCGACAATCGAGCCGTCAGGCGTCGGAACGCGTATGGAAATCGCATCCAGTTTGCCCTGGAGCTCCGGGAAGATCAGGCCGATGGCCTTCGCCGCCCCAGTCGTCGTGGGGATGATGTTCTGAGCCGCAGCCCTCGCCCTCCTGAGATCCCTGTGCGGCAGATCCAGAATCCTCTGGTCGTTCGTGTAAGAGTGAACGGTCGTCATAACGCCTTTGAGAATCTTGAAGTTCTCATGCAGAACCTTCACAAGCGGGGCAAAAGCATTCGTGGTGCATGATGCGTTTGAAATGACATGGTGCTTCTCAGGATCATAGGCGTTGTGGTTGACGCCGAGCACAACTGTGATGTCAGCAGGCTCGCCTTTGGACGGGGCGGTTATGATGACTTTTTTCACGGTATCCCTGAGGTGAAGGGCTGCCTTGTCGCGCGAGCGGAAAAGGCCGGTGGATTCGACCACGATGTCCACGCCGAGATCGCCCCACGGAATTTGAGCGGGATCCTTTATCGCAAAAACTTTGATCTTTTTGCCGTTCACGACGAGATAATCGCCTTCAGCCTTCACATCGCCCTCATAAATCCCGTGCACGGAGTCGTATTTGAAGAGGTGCGCAAGGGTTTTGGCGTCCGTGATGTCGTTCACAGCCACGAATTCGAGGTCATCCCGTTTAAGTCCCTGCCTCAGAACAAGTCTGCCTATACGACCAAATCCGTTTATCCCTATCTTCACGCTCATTCATTTTCCTCCTGTTCCTCAGCTTCTTCTGGCGCTGCCTGCTGAGCCTTCTCCTCCATCTTTTTCTTTGCTTCCTCGATAAGCTCAGCGGCCTTCTTCATGGCAAGCTCTTTTAGTCTCTCGGCCTCATTGAGCACCTTTTTGCGGGTCTCTTTGCCCGGCTCAGGCGCAAGCAAAAAGGCCAAACCCGCGCCAAAAATGGCGCCAGTTATAAAAGCCGCCAAAGTCCATCCGCTGCCATTGCTTTTTTCCTCAGCCATTTCCACTACCTCCTTGTTTTTTGCCACCAAAAATACTTCCTACCAATGGACCAACTATGTTGAACAAAATCGGCAACAGCATACCGAGTATAGACGAAAAATCTGTGTCAGATTTAAATGGTTTTACAATGCCTTCCACTTCCGCGAGTATCTGACGCGCCTGCTCGTTCGTCTTAGATAGCTCGGCAATCACCTGATTTGCCTGCCTGACAGTCCTCAAAGCCTCTTTCAAGAGAATAAGCAGGTAAACGAGCACCACAATGCCCAGAATCACCAGCACAAAGTAACCAAGATGTAGCAGATCAAATGTGATTTTCATGGCTTTTAATATACCCGCCACGCACAGAACGGTCAAGAATTTAAAAATATTGAGCTAAATCCTGCATCTGCGCTTTAAAATATTCCCACTCAGACGGGAGGGACGAGACATGAAAAAGCACTGGTTTCTCGTAATATCAGGCATTCTTTTGACGGCGGGCTGGCTATCTGCCTGTGACATCTCGGTGTTGCCTGAAAAGGACAAAGTTCTTGTCGGCGACACGCTTAAGGTGCTCGTCAAGGTGCATCTGACACATCGCAAATGCGTGTTGCCCATCGACGAGACCGAGGTCGAGCCCACAAACGGGGTCGTGCTCAGCCACACTCCGTGGAAGAAAACCGGGCGCATGGACAGGGAAAGCGTTTACACCATCGTTTTCACAAAAGCGGGCAGGAACCGCATCCTCGTGACAAGGGAATGCTCTCGCGAAGGGCTGTCCGAGGGGAAAAACTATGTCGCTGTGACATACAACCGCGAGCGCGCAATTCAGCTTGCCAGAACGCTTTTGACCGAAATCAAGGACGGAAAGCGCATAAAAACCAACTCTGATAGGCTGTCCGACATCGTGAAATGGATAAACTCTCAGAAAAAAGCCGACGATAAGCTCAAATCCCTCGCCGAGCTCCTCGAAGGCGTCGTCGAGAGCGCTCAAAAAGACCTGAACGCTGCCCGCAGAAAAGCCAGAGCCGCACTGAAATCGCCGATTTTCAGTGAGTGACCTCATGACCGGCTCAGCAACTTACAGTTGGGTCGTCATTTTAATTGCGCTTCTAACGGTCTCGGTCATTGCGTTTCACCTGAAATGGATGTGGATGAGGTATCTGACGCTCCTGATCTCGCTGATATACTTCGGGTTTTACAACACGACAGCGCTTGCCGGGCCGGGCTGGTTAGAGGACATCATCCTGAAAATCCATGAGTTCACGAAATATCTGCCGTTCTATCTGATAGTGATCGCAATCCTGCTGTTCACACTTGTGTTCGGACAGTTTTTCTGCGGTTGGGTCTGCCCGATGGGCGCCATTCAGGAGTTCCTCCACGACTTCCACAGGCGTCAGGTGCGCATACCCGAAAAATTGGACGCCATCCTTGGAGTAACGAAATACATTTTTGCCGCTTACCTGCTCCTCAACGCCGTGATAAAACACACAAAACTCCACTACCTGAACCCATTTTTCGTTGCGTTCAACCTCGAAGGCCCGAAATTGCTTGTTCTGATGGCGTTTTTGGTGTTCGCAGCTTCGATTTTTGTCTATCGGCCGTGGTGTAGATGGTTTTGCCCGTTCTCGGCCATCTTTAACCTGCTCAGCAAGATAAGCTTCTTCCAGCTGAAAACGAACGAAAGATGCACGAACTGCATACTCGGCGAAAGGGTCTGCCGAATTGGCGCGATCAAGATCGAAACCCAAAACGGTGCCAGAAGCACTAAGGTCATCAATTCCAAATGCATAAGATGTGGCGATTGTGTAGCTTCATGCCCGCGAAAGGGCATTGGGATTGAGTTTGTCCTCAATTTGAGCCGTGAAAGCGGCGAAAATCCAGATCAAATTTGATGTTCGAGTATGAACTTTATGATCGTTGGGATGTCAACATAGCCGATGACCTTCATGTCATCGTCAACAACAGGGATATCCTTGATACCTTCTCTGACCATAAGCTCAATGGCTTTCTCGACCGAGTCATCCTTTTTGAGATAAACGACATCGCGTTTCATTATGTCCGATGCTACAGTTGAGAAAAGCGTATCGATGATGTATCTTGCGCGAAATCCAGTCATGGGCATGTTATCGTATCGTCCGTGTAGCAGATGCTTCAACAGCTTGTGGAGCATCACGATGCCGACGAGTCTCCCTTCATCATCCACGACATAAAGAGAGCGTTTGAAGTTGGATTTGACCACGAGCTGAGCGAGGTCCTCGATCAAATCCTCCCTGTTCACCACTGGCGGCGGATCACCGAGTTCATGCATAACATCGCCGACTTTGATATGTTCCCATTCTCCCATTTTAAACCTCTCCTTTTTTAGGCTGTTGTTTTTTGCCCCTAATCTCTCCTGCCTTCGTTATGGCGAGTTTTGAGAAGATGGGGCCGAGAAGTTCATGCAACGCCGTTGTTCCGAGAATGAGATTCATGACAAGAGGGGCATAGTTGCTGAATTCGGGGCGGCGCACCGTCGCAAGGGCAAGTCCAACCACAATGCCGCCCTGAGGTATCAGTCCGAGCCACAGATGTTTGTAAACATTTGGAGCAGTGTTTGATAGTTTGCCGCCGATGAACACCCCGACCGCCTTGCCAACAAATCTGAGCAACACGAAGGCAAGGACGAGGAGGCTCGCCTTCACAAGCACGCCAAGCTCGATATGTGCTCCACTGAGGACGAAGAACAGCGTGAACACCATCTCCTCGTAGTATTTTTCGATGATTTCAAACATCTTTTCGATATTCGATGAGATGTTGACAACGACTGCGCCTGCGGTCATCGTGGAGAGAAGCGGATCCAGATCAAGGGCATGGGCAGTTCCGAACACCACGAAGAGTGTGCCGAGGATGATGGTGATAACCGCTCCCTCTCTGCGCATCTTCTCGGAGATCTTGACGAGGACATATCCGCCGATTGCGCCCACAGCGATGGACGACACTATGTCGATGAGCGGTTTTATCGCAATTGTGAAGCCGTTTATGTGCTGTCCGGTTATCAATGCGGAAGCAATGCCTATTGCCACGCTGTAGTTTATGATGCCGAGCGCGTCATCCGAAGCCGCAACGCCGAGCAATGTCGTGGTCAAAGGCCCCCTTGCGCCGTATTCGTGTATGACGGCGAGCGTGGCTGTCGGGTCGGTAGGGGATGCCATTGCGCCGATCAGCAACGCAAGCGGCAACGCCACATGCAGGAACTCCTTTGCTGTCTCAGTGTGGAAGAAAAACGGTAGTATAACGACGAATCCGATTATCATCGCCAGAAATGCCATCTCCGCCTCGAAGACTGTTATGAGCACTATGGACTTTCCGAGTTTTTTTATGCGCTGTATGGCCAGACTGCCGCCTATCGAGTAGGTTATCATAGCAAGGGCGAAATCGGTCACGATGTCCGAGCTCTTCACGAAATCGATCGGGAAAACTTTTAATATTGAGGGACTTAACAGCATACCGGCGAGTATGTAGCCGGACACGCGCGGCAGGTGAAATCTGTTCGCCAGTTTACCGCTGTAATACCCGATTATCAGCACAAGGCCGATGTAAAAGACCGCCCCCAATTCCATCATCTATGCTCCTTTTTTGGTTATTCCACTCTTAACAGCGAATTAGTATATGGCCCACTCTGGATTGTTTCAGGATTTGATGGATCGAGATACCACGCCGTCCCATCGACGACAAACTTGTATTGGTAAACGCCGGGCTGAAGCGGCACGATTATCGTCCACACGCCATCGCCTGCAACATCGTCGCCGTGCGTCCCGTCATCGTACATTCGACCGATTGACGGGTCAAACCGCCCGTTCGCCGTCCCTGCCCAGCCGTTGAAATCGCCGGCCAGATTGACATACCTCGCAGATGGCGCATAGAACTGGAACTTTATGCCGCCCTCGACCTTGTGGGGTGCAGGGAGGCGCGGCTTGACATATTTCAAAATCATGCACCCCGAAAGCATCACAAGTAGCGACGCAAGTATCAATTTTTTCATGCTCCTCATGACCTCCCACCTTAGAATTTTACGACCGTCCATATAGAAAATCGACTGTTTGTCTCCTCAAGCGCTTGCTCAGCGGCCTGAACCACAAACGGTAACCTCAAGTAAGCGCTTCTGGTAGCGGCAGATGTCAATCCGTGATCCATCAAGAACGATTCTCGGGCTATATATTCGTCGTTTAGGTCGATCGGGTTGTAACCCCATGAAAACTTGAGCGCCACGAATGCGTTGAACGCATAGCTGAGCTCGAAATACCTGTCAGAGAAACTCATGACATTGACGGAGCTATCGGTGCCAAATCCGACAAACCGATAGTTTACATTCCTGATGTCGGCCATAAACCCTATCCTGCCCTTGCTCGCTTCTATCTGGAAGATGGTCTGGTCGGCGATGTTCTTGCCCATGAGTTCGCTCGCATACCCGCTGTAATCAACGGAAAACCGCCAGTTCAGGAGCAGCTTTTTGGACACCGAATACCGCACCGTCCTTGCAATCCTTTTCGAGTATCCAGCAAGCACATACTCAGGAATTTGCCATCTCGGGACACGGTAGTAGTCGAACAACCTCATCCATACAAGGGAATCGGACAGATTGTTCGGGTTTGACACGCTGACATTCGTCATCGCCAGGCCAAACGAGAATGTCCCGATCGGAGTGGAAGGCAACTTATAATCCGTCCCCAACTCCGAGAAACTGACGGAAAGGTCGTCAAGATATCGGTTCCGTTGTCCGGCAAAATGCAGGTTCAGGCTTTTGATGCCCGCTCCAACAAATACAAATCGAGAGGAA
>JALVZN010000109.1 GCA_027037615.1 Caldifarciminota bacterium
AGGCACAACCGTAATGCCTTCAAAAGAGGGAAAGAAACAGGGGACTTTCCGCGAGGAATGGATTGTTCCATACGCTCTCATCGCTTTTCACGGTATCGCCAACGAATACGCCGCCAAGGAGACCCGTCTGAGTGAAAACGACCTTAACCTTATGGTTGAAGCCATGTGGAATGGCACAAAGGATTTGATTACACGCAGCAAATTTGGACAGATACCGAGGTTGCTTCTCAGGATCGTTTACAAAGAGGGGGCGGACTTTTACATCGGTGAACTCGATAAACTGATTACATGGGTTCCCAGGGACAGCCTTCGTGAGGAACAGGTTCGCGACATCACCCAAGGGACTCTCGAAGTCGGAGACCTGCTCGACACCATTGAAAAACATAAGGATAAAATCGACCGCGTAGAGATCGCCGTTCACGAACGCCTTGAAACCGAACCCGAAATTATCGAAGGACTTAAAGAAAAACTCGGTGAAAACAGAGTCAAAATCCTTGAACTGTCATGAGAGTAATTTCCTTCAAAATCTGGAGCGATTATGCCCATTTCAGGCGGCATTACACCACAAGCTCGCCTTTGACCCATTCAATCCCGCCGCCGAGTGCACTGCGTGGGCTTGTGGGCGCCATCATGGGGTATTCAAGAGATAAATATCCAGAAAAGCTTGGCCCGAATGAAGCGAAGTTTGGCGTCAGGTTGCTTCGACCTGTCAAAAAGATCAGGCTTGGCATGAACTACATGGACACGAAAGACGGGTCATGGGTTAAGCTCGATTGGAAACGGTTGCGCCCCAAAGTAGGTTATAGAGATGGCATTCCAATGTTTCATACGCAAATCCGCATGGAATTCCTGAAAGACCCGCTTTTTGAGATATTTTTCCATCACAGTGATGATGAATTGATGGACGAATTTGCGGAGAGACTGGAAAATCGCCGGTCGGTTTTCACGCCTTATCTTGGCATTACGGAATGTATCGCGAATTTTGAGTTTCTGTGGGATAGGGATGTGAGCCCGGCTGAAGGCCTTTTGGAGGTGGTGAGCGCATTTGGGCTTGAATCCATTGAGAAGTTCAAACTGAAAGGCGGCACAGGGATGGTCAGAGAAAGAATTCCGCTGTTTATCGACGCACAGAGGATTAGAACTGCAAGTCTCGAAGTTATTTTCAACCCTTATGCGGAGCCGATTTGGGCTGAGGTTCGAGGTGTATTCTCATATCCCGATGAATCCGACAGAGCTTTTGCATTTTTAGGATGATATTGAATTTCAAGCCATTATCTCGTTAAGGCATGAAGTGAGGAGGTGAAGATAATGTTGAATCTTGAATCACATCCCGGCATACCGCTTGAGAGACATCTCCTCGATGTCAAAGAGCGTGTTCAGGCTTTTTGCGACGAAATGCACGCATCCAACGAGTTCTGCGAAATCGCTTATCTTACTGCCCTCACGCACGATCTCGGCAAGGCCACAGACTATTTTCAAAGGCATCTAAAAGGTGAACGAGTGGATCCGCTTCTTTCAGCTCACGCATTGTTATCATCGATCCTTGCTGTTGGGCTCTGGAAAGATCAAATTCCGCCAAGATTTAGGTTGCCGCTTTTTGTTGCTGTGCGGTCGCATCACTCCAACCCTTCAAGCCCGGCCAACATGGTGGATCCCAAACACGAATGGAAAGACCTTGAGGAACAGGTTAAATCTATTGATGCAGCGCAATTCAACAGCCTGCTATCTTCAATTGGCCTCGCATACCACCCCGATGCTCGCCTTTTGCCATCTTTGGAGACCTTCAGGGAGGCGTTCGCATGGACACCAGAAGTTAAACGCGCGAGGGGGATTGATACCTACTTCACCACCAACCTATTGCTTGGCATGCTTGTCGATGCTGACATCCGAGCGGTTATCCGCATGAATGCCAATGAGGATAGGCATGAGATTCCAGAGGACATTGTTGACCGCTACCTTGAAATTCTTCCGAAAAATTCGCCGATAGATCCGCTCAGACAGGAGTTTTACAAAACGGTCATCGATAACATCCAAAGATTTGGGCTTGAAAACAAGTTCATGTCGCTTACGGCGCCAACCGGGATAGGCAAGACTCTTGCAGGCTTCTCCGCAGCTGTGAAACTGCGCAACATGATCCAGAGGAAAACCGGGCGGTTGCCCCGAATTATCTATGTTCTGCCGTTCACGAGCATCATCGACCAGAATTTCGAGGTTATCAAAAAGGTTTTTGATTTTGCAGGGATTGATGATGGCGTTCTGTTGAAACACCACTTCAGAGCAAGTCCATCGCAGTCCACCAAGGGAATTAGAGCCGAGGATGTGTGGGAATCACTTGAAGAAACCGCTATTTTGAGGAACCGAAAGGGTGATGATCTGTTAAAGCGTTATGAACAGGCTCATACCCGCGTGGAGACATGGGACGGCGAGGTTGTCATAACGACTTTTGTGAGGTTTTACGAGACGCTTTTCACAAATCGCCGTTCGGAGATGCGAAGGCTACATAGACTTGCGGGCAGCGTTGTCATACTTGATGAGGTTCAAAATATCCCGGTTGATTATTGGGAGGCTACGGAAAAGGCCTTGAGCTTCCTCGCTGAACAATGGGATACGAGGTTCATTTTGATGACCGCCACAAGGCCGGCCTTGTTAGAGAACGCGGAGGAGCTTACAAAGCCTCGCAAAGAAGTGTTCTTCAACCAGCTTTCGAGAACCGAACTCAGCATCGAACCCGAACCTGTGCCTTACATGGAGATTGACCGCTGGCTGCTGCCGAAAGTCGAGTCAGCCAAAAGTTTCATGGTGGTCATGAACACTATCCATTCAGCTCAGGAGGTCTATGAGGAATTAAAAGGACGGCTTGGAGATTTCAAGCTCTATTTCCTTTCGGCTTCGCTGATACCGGTGCATCGTGAGTCGCGCATTCGCGATATCAAAGAAAAACTTGAGCAGGGCTACAAAGTCGCACTTGTTGCGACGCAGGTTGTTGAGGCTGGGGTTGACCTCGATTTTGATGTTGTCATCAGGGATTTGGCACCGTTCGATTCCATTGTTCAAGCAGCCGGCCGATGCAACCGAAACGCCCGAAGAGGGGCAGAAGGCAGAGTTTTTCTTGTAAAACTTACCGATCCCGAACAAGGCGAAAGGCGGCTTGCGACATACATTTACGATGGTGTGTTAATAAACACTACGGAAGAGGTTATTGGAGACCGCCGTTCATTGCCAGAAAGGGCTTATCTGACAATGGTTGAGGAGTATTTCTACAAGTTGCGACATGAAGGTCGAAAAGCGCCCGATAAAAACCTTATGGATGCTGTAGAAGCTACAAATTACAATGAGATAGGGATGTTTTCTTTGATAGAAAATGTGTTCCCTCAGGTTCCTGTTTTTGTGGAGTTTGACGATAACGCAGAAGAAATTGTCGGAAAGCTTCAAAAACTTGAAGAAATGCCTGTCAGGTCTTATGACGACCGGATGAAACGCCGTGCACTTTTTAAGTCAATTGCTCCCTCGCTCTGGGGATATGTGGTCAATGTGCCCCTCAATGTGGCTGCTGAGGCCGATTTGATACAACTTCCTTATGCTTCAAGCTTTTTGTGGCTTCCACGAACACATCCAAGTTTCGACAAAATTTATCGGGAGGACACAGGATTTGCACGAAAAATTGAGCATGAGGCGATTTTCTTATGAAGTTCATAAGCCCTTATATTTTTCAGGCTTATCTGACATGCCCTCGTGAAGCATGGATGTTATACCATTCAATAAGTTCCGACCAGGACCACGAATACCTCGCTCTCGGCCGGCTTGTGCACGAAACCTCGTATCAGCGTTCACGCAAGGAGATCTTTGTTGACCAGCTTCTCAAGATCGACCTTTTCAGAGGCGAGCTTTTGGCGGAAGTGAAGAAATCGTCGAGGCATATCGAGGCCGCCCGACTCCAGCTCGCCTATTACCTCTACTATCTCAAGCATGAGAAAGGCCTTGAGTTTGAGGGGATCCTGCTCTTTCCGAAGGAGCGGAAAACCGAGAAGGTGCAGCTCACGCCAGAGCTTGAGGAAAAGATTGAGTTGCTTTTGGATGAGATGCGTCCGTTGCTCATGGCGGACAAACCACCGCCGGCGAAGCGCATAAAATATTGTCGGTCATGCTCGTTCCGCGAATATTGTTGGGCAGGTGAAACCGAAATATAATGAATCTTGCTTTAACTGCTTCGATGAATTACTTTAAAGTCTTAATTAAAGTTAGGAGGATTTGATGGCTATCCGAGTGAATAAATTGGCTCAAGAGTATGCAATTAGAACTTTACATCCCAAACAAGCAGAAATTATTGAAAAGTTGTTCAACAGAATCATTGAATTTTATGGCGATAACCTTGTAAGTCTTGCGGTATTTGGTTCATTTGCACGAGGTGAACCAAAATTAAATTCAGATATTGATATTTTAATCATTTTGGAAAGAAAAGAGGGGATTGGAAAAGAAATTCAGCGATTTCAAGGACACATTGAGAGTGTTGTGGAGGAAGATCTGCAGGAGCTTTATGAGATACATGGTATTGACATGGAAATTTCTCCACTCATACTTTCCTGCGAAGATGCGAAATATTTCAACCCAATTTACCTTGATATGGTGGAACACTCTATCATAATTTTTGATCGTGATAATTTCTTGAAAAAAATCCTTGAAAAGATGCGTGAAAAGATGGACAAATTTCAAAAATACGAGGCAGGAACAACTTACATCTGGGATATGACCCGTGAAAATTTGATAGGAGAAAAATTATTATGAAAGACACACTTGTGAAGGATTACATAAAAAGAGCCGAGATAAGAATTAAGCTTTTACAACTCTATTTGCAGGAAAAGGATTATGCGGATACTGTTAGAGAGGCACAGGAAGCTGTGGAGTTACTTCTAAAAGCGGTATTAAGATACATAGGCGCTGAAGTGCCTAAGGTACATGATGTCGGAAAAATCCTCAAAAAATTTAAAGATTTTCTGCCACCCGAAATTGCCGAAAATATCGGACAGATAGCTGAAATATCAAAAAGGTTGAGAAAAGAGGGGGAATTGGCATTTTACGGAGCACACGATTTCATACCTTCAGAAGAATATACATGTGAGGAGGCCGAACAAGCAATAAAAGATGCAGAATTTATCCTCGATATAGTTAAGAAAAGTTTGTTAAAAGAATCGAAACATCATCCCTGATAAGATGCGGTTTAAATTAACACCTCATGAGACCTCGAATCCATGAAACCCATCCTCATGTCGGACAAGCCACCGCCGGCGAAGCGCATAAAATATTGTCGGTCATGTTCGTTCCGCGATTACTGCTGGTCAGACGAGGAGTGAGATGCTCATGCCATTAAATGGCAGCTCTGCTTTGCGCTACCCTCACAAATAACCTTGCTATTTTTACATCTTTTGCTAAAATATCACGGTTGTTATGTATGTCGAGAGGGAGCTGGAAAGGAAACTGCTGAGCCTGTTGGATGGGCCTGAGATTATTGCCATCTTCGGCGCAAGGCAGGTGGGGAAAACCACCCTGATGCGGCATGTCTTTGACGCTATCGAGCGGAGCAAAATCTTCCTAGATTTTGAGGACCCGGAGATTGTGGGACTGTTCGATGAAGATATCAAAGCCTTTGCAAAGCTATATGTCGAAAATTACGACTTCATCTTTCTTGACGAATTTCAGTATTCGCAAAACGGAGGCAAAAACCTTAAGTACCTTTTCGACACTTACGGTAAGAAATTTATAGTCTCAGGTTCGTCTTCCCTTGAGCTCACGGTGAAATTGCCGTCATACCTCGTTGGCAGGATTTTCATCCTTGAACTTTTCCCGTTTTCGATAAGGGAGATATTCAACTTCCGTGCGAAGGGAGAATTTGAAATCGCAGCCGAAAAGGCGAGGCGACTTGAACAGATACCGACCGCTATCCACAATAGCCTTTTGCGACTGTTGGATGAATTCATCATTTTCGGCGGATACCCCCGTGCGGTTATCTCGGAAAATCCATCGGAAAAGAGCGAAATCCTCAGGAACCTGCTGATAACCTATCTTTCCAGAGATGTGAGGGGATTCTTCAGGATTGCCATGGACTACCCGTTCAACAAATTGATGAAAGCCGTCGCGCTCCGGATAGGGAATCTCGTAAACTACTCGGAGCTTGCAGGACTTGCGGGAATTTCCTTAAGAGAGGTGAAAAACTATCTCTCGATCCTTGAGGAGACCTACATCGTGAGGCTTGCAAAGCCGTTTTTTGCGAACAGGCGCACAGAGATCGTCAAAAATCCCAAGGTTTATTTCCTCGATAATGGGTTGAGGAACGCCACAGTTCGTGATTTCAGGGATGTCTCAACTCGTGTCGATTCGAGGAGCCTTATTGAAAACTTTGTTGCGGCCGAGCTCGTCAAAAGTGGCTTTGAAATCAGATTCTGGAGGTCTAAGGGCGGAGCGGAGGTCGATTTCGTGATAGAGGAAAACAGGCGGTTGATACCGATAAAGGTCAAATCTCACGCTGCACGGTCGCCCGGCAAATCTCTAATCAGTTTTTCCAGAAAATACAATCCTCCGACAGCCTTCATCCTCCACAGGGGCAACCTCATGGTGCAGGAGCGCGGGCACACAAGGTTCATATTTTTGCCAGCTTATCTCGTCCATGATATAATGGAGCTGTTATGAAAATCACAACGACTATCTTTCACTCGTATCAAATCTGCCCGTGTGAGGTGCGGTTTTGTCCCCAAAATGTGGGGAGCTACATGGAAAGCTCTTATCTCGCCCTCGGCCGACTTGTGCACGAAACCTCGTATCAGCGTTCACGCAAGGAGATCTTTGTTGACCAGCTTCTCAAGATCGACCTTTTCAGGGGCGAGCTTTTGGCGGAAGTGAAGAAATCGTCGAGGCATATCGAGGCCGCCCGGCTCCAGCTCGCCTATTACCTCTACTATCTCAAGCACGAGAAAGGCCTTGAGTTTGAGGGAATTCTGCTTTTCCCGAAGGAGCGGAAAACCGAGAAGGTGCAGCTCACGCCTGAGCTTGAGGAAAAAATCGAGTTGCTTCTGGATGAGATGCGTCCGTTGCTCATAGCGGACAAACCACCGGCCAAGTGCATAAAATATTGCCGAACATGTTCGTTCCGCGATTACTGCTGGTCAGATTTTGAATGACAGGAGGAGGTTTTCATGAGCGACGAAGATCGTGATAAAAATCCATTTACATGGGAATCCGAATCCTATGAGAAGTATGAGAGTAACCTTCCCACTATTTTGGATGTCTTTGAGGTTATTGTTATCCTGGTGATCCTTTTAGCACTTTTTGGTGATAAGCGCATTATTGACGGATACATACTCAATGTTATCTTATGGGGCAGCCTCGCAGTTGTGGTGATTGCAGCCATTATGTTGCTTTTGTGTTGTTTCATTACGGATTTGATTGGAAGCGCTATTGAGTGGATTTTAAATTGGTTCAAAACTCGTGACGAACGGCTCCTTAAGAAATTGGTCAAGAAGCTTGCTCCAAATGTTACCATCCATATTCGGATAAAGGACGATGTCGATGTAGCAAATGCGTGTGCCACTGAAGATATAAAGGGCAGAAAATACATATTTGTGACCAGACCGCTCCTGAAGAAGGTGTCTAAAGAGGAACTGTATTTTATAGTCGCGCACGAGATCGCGCATCACCTCAAAAATCACATAGATATAAAACGGAATTTGGAGATGACCAAAATGGCTATGACAGCATCCTTGATAATTCTGTCCATTATCAGGCTGATAAAGTCAATTCCGTTTTTGAAAAAGATTCTGAATTTTCCACTGGATATCCTGTTTTCACTCTTATCCGAAGCAATGATGGGGTTCGCCCTCAATAAGACCGTCTACTACCAACATGAACTTGAGGCGGATGTGGAGGGGGTGAGGTTGCTCAAAGAGGCTGGGCTTCCCATACGCGGCGCTTATGATTCGCTTAAGAGATGCGAAGAGGAAGAAAATTTTATGGATAAAGTTTTGGGCTTTTTCCTGGATGAGCATCCCACTCCGGCAAAGAGGGTTCAAAATCTGGTCGAGCACTATCCTGAGCTTAAACAACTTGTGGACGAATATAATTGGCCGAAGTCCATCGATGCGTAGTTGACTTGAAAAACCAGCGGTTCCTGCCTGACAATCAACCACTGAGAAACAAGGAGGAACGAAATGCAGATCGATCTCAGAGGCAAGGATCTGATAACCTTTGATGATTGGTCAAAGGGTGAGATAGAGACTGTGCTTGAGACATCTAAATACTACAAAATACTGCGCGCCACGCACCAGATAGTTGAACCCCTCAAGCACAAGACGCTGTTCATGATATTCTTCGAGCAGTCCACCCGCACGAGGAACTCGATGGAAGCGGCGATGACGCAGCTTGGCGGCCATGCCCATGATCTCACGCCGAGCAAGATGCAGCTCTCACACGGCGAATCGGCGAAAGACACCGCCATCGTTCTCTCGAGAATGGGCGAAGGTATCGCCATAAGAAATTGCTTCTACAACATTGGGAATAAGTATCTTAACGAGATAGCCAGATGGGCAAATATCCCGGTGATCTCCATGCAGGATGATGTCTATCATCCGTTGCAGGTCATAGCGGACCTCATGACCATTCAGGAATACTACGGAAAGGATCTTCGTGGGCTCAAAGTCGCTGTCGTGTGGGCGTATGCCACGAGCCATGCGAAGCCGCTCTCTGTGCCTCAGTCTCAGATTTTGATGTTCC
>JALVZN010000110.1:0-15895 GCA_027037615.1 Caldifarciminota bacterium
CACCGATTGCGGTTCGACATCGCCGTGATGGGAGGCTATCGCATTGACCACGATCTCGTTCTCGCCATAGCGTTTTGCCATCTGTGCCCCGATCAGCGCGTGCGGGCCTTCCTGTCCCTGCTCGGCCGTCTTGCCGATGTCGTGCAGGAGACCTGCCCGTTTTGCGAGGTCAACATTCAGGTTCAGCTCACCAGCCATTATGCCTGCCAGCCGGGCGACCTCTTTCGAGTGCTGCAACAGGTTCTGCCCGTAGCTTGTGCGGAATTTCATCTTGCCGATTATGGTGAGGAGTTCGGGATGGACGCCGCCGATGCCGAGCTCAAGCACGGTTTCTTCCCCGATCATCTTGACATAATCGTCGAATTCGCTTTTGACGCGGGCGACAACCTCCTCTATGCGTGCGGGATGTATCCTGCCGTCCTGAATGAGCTTCTCGAGCGCCAACCTCGCAATCTCACGTCTGATGGGGTCAAATCCGGATATGGTTACGGCTTCGGGTGTGTCGTCTATGATGACCTCGACGCCTGTGGCGGCCTCAAAAGCCCGGATATTGCGCCCTTCACGGCCTATGATTCTGCCTTTCATGTCGTCCGACGGCAGGCTGACGACCGAGACAGCGGTTTCGGCCGTGTGCACAGCAGCGCAACGCTGGATGGCGTCTGCGATGATCTCTTTCGCTTCCTTCTCGGCGCGCTCCTTCGCTTCTTCTCGAATTCGATACACGAGGTGAGCCGCCTCATATCTCGCCTGTGTCTCGATGCTCCTCATCAGCTCAGCTTTCGCTTCCTCGCGCGTGAGGCGTGCGACCTCCTCGAGCTTGCGCGTCTCCTCGGCTATAAGTTCGTCAAGTCTGGTCTCTTTGGCGTGCAGGATTTTCTCCCTTTCCTTCAGCTCGCGCTCCAGTTTGTCGAGCTCGCGCTCCCTTCTGCGCACGGTCTCAAGTTGCTTGTCGAGCTGGAGTTCCTTCTCCTCGATCTGCCGTTTGTGTTTCTCTATCTCGCGCCGTTCCGCCTGAGTTTCCTGCTCGAAGCGTGCCCTTTCCTTGAACCAGTAATCCTTTGCCTGAATTTCCGCGGCCCTCTTTATGCTGTCCGCCTCTTTGTGGGCCTGTTCGATGAGATGCTCCACCGTTTCACGGGTTTCCTGGAGCCTTTTCAAATACGAGCGCTTAAAAATGTAAAATCCGATGATCGAACCTATTGTCACACCGGTAATTAAGACGCTCAAAAGTATCAAAAGTCCTTCTATCTCCAACCCAATCATCTGATTTCCTCCTTGTTGGACAACCTCTGGATTATCAACTTTTCGTATCCCACAGGTCTGGGTTCAAAAATCTTTTCATCCGCCAGCTCTTCAGGCATATAGGATTGTTCGACATGCCCATTGACGGAGTGCGGATAGATGTATCCTTCGCCTCTACCAAGTCGTTTGGCTCCAGAATAATGCGAATCCCTGAGGTGTTGTGGCACCTCAAGGGCTTTTCTTTCTCTGACAAGCTTCCGAGCCGCGCTCAATGCCCTCAGCACGGTATTTGATTTGGGTGCTGTGGCGAGGTATAGCACGGCCTCGGCTATTATCAGGTCACCTTCAGGGCGACCTACCATCTCAAATGCGTTCAGGGCGGATGCCGCGAGGACGAGCGCCTGCGGATCGGCCAGCCCGATGTCCTCCGCCGAATGAACTAAAATCCTCCTGAGGATGTATTCGGGATTTTCGCCGGCCTCTATCAGCCTGACGAACCAATACATGGCGGCATCGGGATCGCTGCCCCTGATGGACTTTATGAACGCCGAGATCATGTCGTAATGCTCGTCTCCGCTCCTGTCGAAAGTGAATTGACGCGTGAGCGCCTGACTGAGCAGCTCAACGGTTATCCTGCCGTTCTGTCCGACGGTCAACGCAAGCAGCTCAAGGTAGTTCAGCGCTCTGCGGGCATCCCCATCCGATATCGATGCGATGCGGGCGAGCGCCTGCGGCTCAACATCCAGATTGAGCGACCCGAGCCCCCTCTCCTTATCCGACAACGCCCTTCGCAGTATCTTCAGGATGTCATCTTCGCCGAGCGGCTTGAATTCAAAGAGCAATGTCCTTGAAAGCAGCGCTTTGGAGAGGGCGAAGAAGGGGTTGTGCACGGTTGAGCCGAGGAAAACGAAACGCCCTCTCTCGACAGCCGGCAGGAGCAGATCCTGTTGCAGCCGATTGAACCTGTGAATTTCATCCACAAAGAGCACGCCTTTCAGCGATTCTGCCTCGTGGATGGCCTTTCTCAATTCTTTGGGTGTGGATTCAGCGGCGTTGAAATGGATAAAATGGCGCTTTGTCCGACGGGCGATTATGCGGGCAAGCGAGGTCTTGCCTGTCCCCGGCGGACCGAAGAATATCGCTGACATCAATTTCTCGTTTTCAATTAAAACTCTCAGGGGCTTCCCCTGGCCCAGGATGTGGCTTTGCCCGACGAATTCACCAAGATCGGCGGGCTCCATCCTGGCCGCCAGCGTCTCTCCCTTTTTAAAATCAATTTCTCTCTGACCGAAAAGCTCCAATTTGCTTCACCTCCAGATAATTTGGGATTAAAAGGACTCCCGGGGTGCCGCACCGAGATAACCCTATAAGGTCCGGGTAAATAAATGGCTGAGCTCAAATCCGAGCCCGCATATAATCGATGTGTTGGCCTTAGAGCTATCCCTGTTAGAGCACGCACACCCCAGGAGATGAATCTATTGTTTTTCATCGTCTTCCTTTTTGAGTTCATTTGATATGCGCTGAGTTAGTTGTTTAAGTTCGGTTTTGACCTTTTCAAGCTCTGCCTGCAAATTGTAAATCTCCTCCGCCAGATTTAGAGCCGTGTAGAGATAAGCACGCTCCTGATCCAGCTGAAAAAAGGCCTCTTTCTGTATCTCGTGCAGCCTGCTGTTGATGTGCTCCTGAATCCACTCCAGCACATCATCGCCCAGATCGGTGATTATTTTGTAAGTCGAACCACCGATCTCTATGACCACTTTCCTTTGATTATCGCTCATTTCTCAAGTATCTCTATCTTTTCTAACGCCTTACGCAGCTTTTGTTCCACAGTGCCGATCCTCTCGTAGAGCGACTGCCTTTCTCTAAGCATCGCTTCAAGCTGCTGCTTCAGATTTTCGTTCTCAAGTTTCAGCTCTCTGTATCTGGCTATCAGATTGTCGATTGCCTCTTTGAGCTCATTTAACTCCTTCATCATTTATGCCCCGAATTATAAAGCCTCTATCGATGAGCCCTCTCACAAGCCTGTCGAACATGGCATCGACCTCGGTATCCCTGAGCGTTTTCTCAGGATGCTGGAATGAGAGGGATATGGTGATGCTCTTTTTGCCTTTCGGCAACGGCTTGCCCTCGTAGAGGTCAACAACCCTGAAATCGCTGAGGTATTCCGGTCGGAGCTCCTCGATAGCCTTTTCGATCTCCCCGTAGTGCACATCACGGTCAACAAGGATGGAGATGTCGCGCTTCACAGGCGGGAATTTCGGGATTTGAGTGTATTTGCGCATCGGCATCGGCAATTCCGTTAGCTCGATCTCAAGGGCAAACACCGGAACTTTGATGTCGAAATGTTTGAGGACATCTTTCTTGATCTCGCCGATTATCCCGATCTGCTTGCCGTTGTAAACGACAACGCCGCCCGGATACATGAATTTGATGTCGTGAGGCTCTGTCTCCAGCCTGATTCTGAAATGTTCCTCGATGGCTTGGAGCGCAACTTTCAGGTCGTAGAAGTCGAGTTGCCTCTCTTTTTCTATCCATGAACCCTCTTTTGTGCCTGCCACGACGACGGAAAGCACCTCTGTCTCCTCAGGGAGCTCGTTCGGCCCGCGCCACTTGAACTTTTTGCCGCGCTCAAAGAGCCTGACTTCGCGGTTGCCGCGCCTGAGGTTTATCGATGTCGCCTGAAGGAGCGATGGGATAAGGCTTGGCCTTACGATGGAATACAGGTCGTTGACCGGATTGATGATGCGGACAAGATCATCCTCAGACTCCACGAAATACTTTGCGTCTTCGGGTGAGATGAATTCGATGGTTTTCGATTCGATGAAACCAGCCATCAACATGGCATCCAACACTGCCTCAAACGGGGATCGCTCCCACTTTCCGACGAGCGATCCGGGTGATTCGAGCCTGCTCGGAATGTTGTCGTACCCGTAAATGCGTGCGACCTCCTCGACGAGATCAGCCTCTATGGATATGTCCCGCCGCCTCGATGGCACTGTAACACTCAACTTTTTCCCGTCCCCGCTCTCGTTTTCGACCTGAAAACCGAGGCCTTCGAGTATCGAGACGACGGTTTTGGGCTCGATGTGGTGTCCGAGCAGCCTGTCCAGATAGCTCTGCCTGAGCGTAATTGTCACGGGTTTGAGTAGTTCACCATGCACATCGTTGGCTGGCCCAACTCTGCCACCTGCAAGCTCTTTGACCATGCTGGCGGCGTAAAGGGATGCGAGAGGTGCAGCGTTTACGTCCGCTTTCCTCTCAAATCTGTAAGATGACTCAGTTGTGACCTTTAGGGCTGTAACCGCACGGCGGATGGTGGCCTGATCGAACATGGCGGATTCTATGAGGATGTTGCGTGTTTCCTCGGTGACGCCTGTCTCCTCGCCACCGATAACTCCGGCAATGGCAACCGGTTTGCGTTCATCTGCGATGACGAGTATCTGAGGGTCGAGTTCGCGCTCGACGCCATCCAGACAGAGCAGCTTTTCGCCCTTTCGAGCGAACCGCACCACAATCCTATCGCCTTCCAGCCTGTCAAGATCAAAGGCGTGTATCGGATGTCCGGTCAGAAACAGCACATAGTTCGTCACATCCACGATGTTGTTGATGGGACGCTGTCCTATCAGGGCGAGCCGATAGCGGAGCCAGTCAGGTGAAGCCTGAACTTTTACATCCCTGACTATCCTCGCCACATAACGAGGACACGCCTTAAGGTTTTCTATGTCAACCCTGTATGTCCCGATCTCGGGCTCCTCATCGACATGGAATTCGGGGATGTGCATCTCGCCGCCGGATTTGGCCTTTATGTCATAAGCGAGGCCGATCATTCCGAGCAGATCGCCTCGATTGGGGGTGATGTGTATGTCATACAGGTAGTCGTCGAGGCCGAGGTAGGGGAGTGGGTCGTCGCCCGGCTCGAACTTGCCATCTGGAAGGAAGATCACGGTTTCGGACCTGTCCGCGAGCCCCAATTCCTCCTCGGACAGGGGCATGCCGTTCGATTCCACACCACGGATGACCCTTTTCTCAAGCTTCATTCCGTTTGGAAGCATGGCACCGGGCGCGCCCCAGATGACCGTTGCCCCTTCATACAGCCCCGGAGCACCGGAAACGACCGTGACTTCGCCATCGCCCACATTCAACACGGCGATCTTCAGGTGATCCGAATTCGGATGGTCGCTCAATTTGACTATGCGCGCCACCCTGACCTTGCCTTTCAATCCATCTGCAAGGTATTTGAAATCCTCAACTTCAATGCCAAGCGACTCCATAACCCCGACAAGCTCGTCGGGGGTGTAATCGAAATCGACGATTTCTTTCAACCAGTTGTAGAGCACTTTCATGGTCAAAACTCCTTTAAGAATCTAATGTCACTTTCGTATAGCAGCCTGATGTCTTTAATTCCGAACTTGATCATGGCCATTCTGTCAACGCCGAAGCCGAACGCAAATCCGCTCCATTCCTCAGGATCATAACCGACGGCTTCAAAAACTCTGGGATGAACCATGCCGCAGCCAAGTATTTCGAGCCATTCGCCGTTGTAGTAAACGGAGACCTCAGCGGACGGCTCGGTGAACGGGAAGAAAGAGGGCACAAATTTCAGCTTCGTTTTGGGGCCGAAAAGCTCCTTTGCGAAAAGCTCAAGCGTGCCCTTGAGGTCAGCGAATGACACATTTCTGTCCACATAGAGGCCTTCAGCCTGGTAGAAGGCAGGGGCGTGGGTTTGGTCGAACGGATCCAGCCTGTAAACGCGTCCCGGGACGAATATCCTGAGCGGTGGCTGCCTTTTCTCCATCGTCCTGATCTGCACCGGCGATGTGTGTGTCCTCAAAAGCATCCTGTGGTCATCTGTGACGAAGAGCGTTGACCACATGTCGCGGGCGGGGTGATGGGCGGGTATGTTCAGCGCCTCAAAGTTGTAGTAATCGGTTTCTATCTCAGGGCTTTTGGTGATGACCTCAAATCCGAGCCCGATGGCGATTTCGTTGAGCTCTTCGAAGACCTGCGTCAGCGGATGCTTGTGGCCCGTTGAGATGGGCCTTCCCGGAAGGGTTATATCGTAAGCTTCCCTCTCGAAGGACGCCTCGATCTCCTGACGGCGAGCGGCGATAGCCTCGCGCACCTCGTTTTTGAGCTCGTTCAACAGCCTCCCGGCCTCCCTCTTCTCCTCTGCGGGAACCGATTTCAGGAGTTTGAAGAGCTCTGTAACCTCGCCTTTTCTACCGAGATAGCGGATCCTCAGCCGTTCGAGGGCGTCAAGATCGCTGACTTCAGCAATAATCTGGTTAAATTCTTTTCTTATTTGCTCAACCTTACCTCTGAGTTCTTCCATCTAATCACCTCCTGATAAAGCGTAACAAAACAAAAAACCCCGATTGCCGCAACTCACGGGCACCGGGGTTAAAAATTCCGGGAAAAACGATTTTGTTAGCTCGCCATTAAAGCATTCTTGGCGGTTTCTGCAAGCTTCCTGAAGGCTTCAGCGTCGTTGACAGCTATATCAGCGAGCATCTTACGGTTTATAGCCACCCCGGCCCTCTTCAGGCCGTTGATAAATCGCGAGTAGTTCAGTCCTTCCTCACGAGCGGCAGCGTTTATCCTGATGATCCACAGCTTGCGGAACTCCCTTTTTCTCTCTTTGCGATGTTTGTATGCGTATTGAAGAGACCTTATAACCGCTTCATTGGCTTTTTTGAAGGTTGAATGTTTTTGACCATAATAACCTCTTGCAAGCCTGCGGATTTTCTTATGTCTTGCCCTTCTCGTAGTTCCAGTTTTAACACGCATTTGTTTTCCCTCCTAAATATTTAAGCTCCGAATTTCGGCGCAATATTATTGTGGATAAAGAGGATACAGTCAAGCAGAGCAGGGCTATTTGCCGTTTTTGTTTGTGATCGAAATTCTTTTTAAAATTACCCCCCTGTTGGGGCACTTAAAATTACCCTAATCAACAGGAGGTGAAAAAATGAATATCTCAATCCTTTTCAATGCAAAAATTAAAGACCAATCTGCCCACATTGCAAGTCCATGATGCATATTCACAAACATCTCCCTGAGACTAAATGCCTTATCGCACTCGTGAATGACCGACCTTTCTATGCTTCCTGCAAACCTATTTGCTTTATCTGTCCTAAATGCAGAAAGTCCATCGTAAAATACCCTGAAGGCATAATCCCGAGATTAAAAATTCACATAGATGTCCTTATCTGCGCCTTGAGAAAACTCGCTTATATGCCAATCTAAAGGTTGCGATAATAGGAGGTAAAACCTCACACACTATCTAACATCCTGAAAAACATTGAATTTGACACGGGCAAAGATGTGTTAGCCTCAAAAAGATAGATGAATTTTACTGGAAGAAACGCAAAGCCTGCATTGTGATAACTGAGAAAAACGGTGACATAGTGGCTATGCTGCCATGGTATATTGGTCAGGGAAGTACCACGGATAAGATGGCGGGAACCGCTGATGCGATGGCGGCGGGGCGGGATGAGTATAGGGATGATCAGTTATGCAAAGAGATTGAGGCAGGTTTATAGATTACATTTTATTGATGATGCGACAGCGTGTTGGGCGCCACAAAGCGGCGTATGCCCGCTGAAATCGGCTATTTGCTCGCGGCATCCGCCCATTTGAAAATCCGAAATCTATCAATCTGGCCGTCGTTCAAAATGGAAGGCCCCTTGAAAAAATGAGCCACAAAAGGTAGAACGGGGCAGCGGCGAAAACGCTGTCGATCCTGTCAAGGACGCCGCCGTGCCCGGGAAACAGGTTTGATGAATCCTTGACCTCTGCCTCCCTTTTCCACACGGACTCAAGGAGATCTCCCAACTGCGCCACTGTGGATATGACCAGAATTGCGGCAATCATTATCCAGATGTTGCCTTCCACGGCATTTCTAAATCCGGGTATGAGCTTTGCCAGCGGCACATAAGCGGCCGCCCAGATGTAGCCCATGAAAAGCCCTTCCCAGCTCTTGTTGGGACTGACATAAGGCGCGAGTTTGTGCCGACCGGCAAGCGCACCGCCCACAAGCCCGCCTGTATCGAAGATCCATATCAGGACAAGATAGAAGATTATGTCCCAGAAGCTGTAAATCCTGATAAACCACAGGGAAAAGCCCCCTATCGAGAGGAACAAAAAGATCGACAGCACTTCTGCGATGTTTTCGCTCGGTATATCGGACACCTGCCTGAACACGGGGATCAAAAGGAGAATCAACATTGAGATGGAAATCTGCAGGAGCATGCCCATGAACAGGGAACGGCCGACCGCAAAAAGCCCGATCCCGAAAACCACAATCGCCAATATGAGCAGAAATCGAGGGATACTCAGCCCTTTCAACTCCATCAACCTGTTGGCCTCCAGCGCCGCACCCACCAAAACCGCAAAGAGCAGGAGCCAGAGGGCAATTCCGCCGATGTAAAGTGCGCCAACGACGATGGGCACAAGGATAACACCTGTTAACACCCTCGTGAGCAGGTTTTTCATGATGCTTTAACTCCTCCGAACCGTCTTTCCCTTGAAGCGTAATCCTCAAGTGCCTTCACAAATTCCTCTCTGCGGAAATCGGGCCACAGCGTTTCAGTGACATAGAGTTCCGTGTATGCTATCTGCCACAACAGAAAGTTCGACACGCGCAGCTCACCAGATGTCCTGATCAGGAGGTCGGGATCCGGCAATTCAGGCTGGTAGAGGAAGTTGCGAAAATCCTCTTCATTCAGCTCATCAAGTTGCAGTTTGCCCTCTGCTGCGAGGCGAGCCATCTTCTTTGCGGCGTCCATGATCTCCGTCCTTCCACCGTAAGATATTGCGAGATAAAGGTTAAGCCTTGAGTTGTTTTTAGTAAGCTCCATCGCCTCATCGACCCGTTTGCGCAGATCCGCGGAAAGATCCTGAAGCCTGCCCATCACGACGATCTTGACGCCCTCACGGTGGAGCTTTGCAACTTCCCTCGTGAGCACCTGACGGAAGATGGACATGATCATCTCAACTTCCTTACCCGGCCTCTTCCAGTTTTCACGCGAGAAGGCGTAGAGCGTCAAATACTCGATGCCGAAATCGATGGCGGTTCGGATCGCCTCTCTCACGGATTCAACGCCGACTTTATGCCCGTAGTAGCGCGGCAAGCCCCTTTTCCGAGCCCACCGCCCGTTACCGTCCATTATGATGGCCACATGTCGGGGAATGCGATCTTGAGGTATCAAGGCTTGAAAACTCCTCGAGGTCAATCGCCCATGATCTCTTTTTCTTTCTGTTTCCTTATCTTTGCGACCTCATCGGTGTATTTTTTGGTCAGCTCATCCACTTCCTTCTCCGCCCTTTTCCGTTCGTCCTCCGAAATCTGCTTATCCTTTTCCCATCTTTTCAGTTTGTTCATGCCGTCCTGACGGATATTCCTGATCGCAACCCTCGTCTTTTCGGCGAGTGTGCCGATGAGCTTGACGAGGTTCTGGCGTGTCTCCTCAGTAAGCGGTGGGATGGGGATGCGTATGATGTTACCGTCGCTCTGAGGGTTAAGTCCGAGCCCGGATTTGCGGATGGCGCGCTCTATTTCGCCTATTGCCCCTTTGTCCCACGGCTGAACTACAAGCAGACGGGGTTCGGGCGCGACGATGCTGGCGATCTTGCTGATTTCAAGCTGTTGCCCGTAATACTCGATTTTGATGTCTTTGATCAAATCGGGGGTCGCACGCCCTGTCCGCAGGTGTTTGAGCTCGTTTTTAAAAGCCTCAATGCTTTTCTTCATCCTCGTCTCAAGGTCTTTCTGAAGTGCTTTTATGTCCGACATTGCTACCTCCTTGTTTATGTTGGCCTTAATTATAGAGCAATCCGAGACTTCGTTCGTTGGTGTTGGTGCTCTAAGCAGTGCGGCCGCCCGAAGGGCGGCCGCACAAAAGACTAACTTCCTCTTTCGCCCTATTTCGACGAGATACCACGCCCCAAAAGGAACGCCTTCTTGTTCTCCTCAATGGCACGCGGAACCCGTCTCTCAATCACCGACAGCCATGTCTCCTCGGAAAACGGCAGATATGTGGAGAGGACGCCGAGCAAAACCACATTGACAGTTCGCTCATTGCCGGCCTCGCGGGCGTATTTGAGGCCATCGACGATGTGATACTTGCTCGCAATCGATGAGATGGCGCCTTCCACATCCTCGGGATATGTGTCAAGGCCTATCGCCACCATCGTTGGCACGATCTCGAGGTCGTTGACTATCACGACGCCGCTCTCAGGATGCAGGTAGTGAATCCACCTGAGGGCTTCCGCTTTCTCGAATGCCAGAATTGCGTCGGCTGTGCCTTCTTCGATGAGCGGGGAGTAAACCTTATCGCCTATCCTGACATGGCTCACCACGCTGCCGCCACGCTGCGACATCCCGTGAACTTCGCTTTTCTTCACATCATAACCCTCTTCCATGGCCACAAGGGCAAGTAGCTCGGAGGCAAGGATTATCCCCTGCCCTCCAACGCCGCTGATAATTATGTTTTTGGATTCCATTCTTCATCCTCCTCAAATTAAAACAGCCCGGCCTTTTTCTCGTAACTAACCCTCTCAGAAAGGCTTGAATTGACCAGAGAATCTATGCTTGCGATGTTTTTCAAAAGCCACCGATACGAGTCGGGAAGGTATAGCCTGACCGCTTCGAGCCCTTTCCGCCTCTCGCCGATGAGCTTGAACCGCACATACAGCTCAACGGCAAGTGAGTGGTGCGGCAATGTAGCCTTTCGGTTGACTATGTCGCGTTTTATTCGATTTATGTCCTTTTCTATCAAGGCTCTGAACTTTTTGCTGACATCGACAAACCTGTTTCCGCGAAGCTGAATGATGTTGAAATACCATGGGGATGCGGCGAAAGAGGTCTCAAAATACGCAAAATCGTCGTTCCAGAGCAGCATCTCGATGATCCCGTCCCCGTCGTAATCCTTGAAGGTTATGCCTCCGTTGCCGGCGTATAGCTCGCCAATGTATTTCAACCGCCCGTTTTTGACCCTGTAAAACTCGTAAATCGTGCAGCAATGCGCACCATAAGTGTAATTTGTGACAACTATTTCCGTGTGCCCGTCCCTGTCGAGATCCGCAGCAAAGATCGACGAATCACACGACGGGCAATATTCGGTCGTGTCGAGGATATGGCCGCCTCTGGTGAAGATGACGAGGCCGCCGCTGTAGTCCGTTCTCCTTCCGTGATAGATGGTTATGCCCTGAACCACAACCGATTCGACATCGCTGATGTGGAACTGGTTTTCAAGCCTTTCTATGATCCCATGTGGTGCAGCGACCTGCACCACAGATAGATAAATTGTTAGCCAGGCTGAGAACATGATGTTATTTCACCTCTTCAGGGTGTATGGCATCAAAAGGACATGTCTGGATGCAAAGCTCGCAACCCACACAGAGCAGCGGGTCGATCTTGGCCTTCAGGTTCTCATCGACGCCGATAGCCGGGCAGCCGAGCCTCAGGCACAGATGGCACTTGTCGCCCCGACACGCCTCGGCATCGATGTATTTCTTTGGCCGTTTCGCCGCCGCTTTCCTCTCCTCAGGCAACAGTGCGCATGCACGCTCGGCTATGACCACGGCAGGCTCCTCTGCCTCCATAGCGTTTTTGAGCGCTTTGTATGTTGCCTTGAGGTCGTGCGGATCGACCTTCGTGACATGGTTGATGCCTATCGCTCTGACAAGTTTTTCAAAGTCAATCGACTGCGTCTCTTCGCCTTTAGCGGTTTTGCCAGTAGCCGGATGCGGCTGGTGGCCCGTCATGGCTGTCGTGCGGTTGTCCAGAATGACGATCGTGGAGATGCCCTTGTTGTAAACGATGTCAATCAACCCGGTTATGCCGTTGTGCAGGAATGTGGAATCGCCGATCACGCCCACCGTCTTCTTGGCGAACTTCTTGCCCTGCGCCTTCTCAAATCCGAATGCGTTTCCGACCGATGCGCCCATGCAGATCGTGGTATCCATCGCAGAGAGCGGCGGGAGCACGCCGAGCGTGTAACATCCGATATCGCCTGTCACATGCGCCCTCAGCTTCGCCAGATTGAAGAACACGCCCGTGTGAGGGCATCCCGGACACAGTGCAGGAGGCCTTATGACCGATTTCTGAGGCTCAGGATGCGGCAACTCGACGCCTGTGAGCGCAACCCTGACGCGCGATGGCGTCAATTCCTCGATCATGGGCACCTTGTCTTTGCCAACATCGACATGGATGCCGTAAAAACGGAGCTCCTCCTCAATGAACGGCTCCAGCTCCTCGATCACATACAGCCGCTTGACCTTGTCTCGAAATTCCCTTGCAAGTTCGACTGGAAACGGCCAGACGAGCCCCAACTTGAGGATCGAGGCATTGGGGAACACCTCACGCGCATACTGGTAAGCCACGCTGTCCGTTATTATTCCGAGGTCGGTGTCGCGCCACTCAATCCGATTGAGTTCCGTCCTGTTCGCAAATTCGCGAAGCTTCTCGGTGCGCTCCTCGACCACATAATGCCTTTTGCGAGCGTGAGACGGTATGATCACATACTTTTCGATGTCCTTTTTGTAAGGCTTGACCGGCACCTCTTTCCGTTCGCCGCTCGCAACGACAACGCCTTTCGTGTGGGAAATCCTCGTTGTCAGCCTGAACAGGACGGGCGTGTCGAACTCCTCGGATATGTCAAACGCTTTCTGGATAAACTCATAGACTTCCTGGGGGTCGGATGGCTCTATGACCGGCACCTTAGCAAACTTGCCGTATCTCCTGTTATCCTGTTCGTTCTGTGAGCTGTGCATGCCGGGGTCGTCGGCGGTGATCACGACCAGCCCTCCGTTCACGCCGGTGTAGGAAGCGCTGAAGAACGGGTCGGCAGCCACATTCAGGCCGACATGCTTCATCGAAACCATGGCCCGCGCGCCAGCTATGGCTGCACCAAGTGCGACTTCAAAAGCCACCTTCTCGTTTGGAGACCACTCCGCATCGACTTCGGGAAACTTCGCTATGGTCTCTAAAATCTCGGTGGAAGGAGTCCCCGGATATGCTGCGGCAACATGGACGCCGGCCTCGTATGCGCCATGCGCCGCTGCCTCATTTCCAGAGAGTAGAAGTTTTGTCATAAATTACCTCCTGAATTTCAGCATTTTAGGATTTTTATTGTAAACCAGCTTGAGCTTTAAAAACCAGTGAAAAGCGCCGACATCCCAATTCAAATGAAAATGAACTTCATAAGGCTTTAAAATTTCCCATCTTTGGTTCTCTGGTCAAAAACGATTTCCAAGGAGGTTAAAATGCGTGAGGACAGCTTGAAATTCATGGAAAAGCTGTTAAATCAGGTGGGGCCTTCCGGCTTCGAAGGCGACACCGCAAATGTGTGGAAGGAAGAGGCCGAAAAATTCGCCGACAAGGTCTGGCGCGACTATCACGGCAACACGATAGCGGTCGTCAACGAGGGCAAAGAGCCGCGCATAATGCTCGCTGGCCATATCGATGAGATCGGGTTCATGGTCAAATATATCGACGACAAGGGATACATCTCCTTTGCGCCGATCGGCGGCTGGGACCCTCAGATCGCTCAGGGACAACGGGTCTGGATAAAGGGCAAGAAGGGAAAGATACTCGGCGTCATCGGCAAGAAACCGATCCACCTGCTCAAGCCGGAAGAGCGTAAGAAAGTGGTCGAATTTCAGCAGATGTTCATCGATATCGGCGCAAAAGACAAGAAAGAGGCCGAGGAATATGTCTCCATCGGCGATCCAATCGTGATAGCACACGGATTTGACAGGTTGTTAGGCGACAAAGTGGTAGCTCGCGGCTTCGACGACCGCATCGGCGCCTTTGCCGTGCTTGAGGCGCTCCGTCTTGTGGCCGAGATGAAGGACGAAGTCAAGAGCGCTGTCTATTCCGTCGCCACTGTGCAGGAGGAGATCGGGCTCAGGGGTGCGACGACGAGCGCATTCGGGATTAACCCTCACATCGGCATAGCAGTTGATGTCACCTTTGCGATGGACACACCCGGCGTCGATAAGAAACTGGTCGGCGACATCAAGATCGGCGGCGGCCCGGTGATCGCAAGGGGCCCAAACATCAACCACAAAGTGTTCGAGCTGCTCGTGAAAACGGCTGAGGAGGAAGGCATCCCTTATCAGATCGAAGGGATACCTCGCGGCACAGGCACCGACGCAAATGCAATCCAGCTTACGAGATCAGGCGTGGCAACGGCACTTGTCTCCATACCGAACAGGTATATGCACTCTCCCGTTGAGGTTGTGAGCGTGAACGATGTCGAAAATGTGGCCAAACTCCTTGCAGCATTCATCAAACGGGTGGATGAGAACACCGAGCTGATACCGTTCTGATTACGAATTGATTGCGGGGGCGGCCTTCGGCCGCCCCATCCCACCGTATAATTCCACACTATGTCGGATCAACCGCTCATCGGTGCACACATGTCCATTGCGGGCTCATACACCAACGCAGTGAAGGCAGCGGAAAAGTATGCGTGCACGGCGCTCCAGATATTCACGAAGAACCAGCGGCAGTGGCGAGCCAAACCGATAACGCCTGAACAGGCGGCATCGTTCAAGGCTGAGGCGAAAAGGGTTGGCCTCAGGTCGATCGTGGCGCACGCCACCTACCTCATAAATCTGGCCTCTCCGAAACCCGATGTATTCCAAAAATCGCTCGCAACTTTCATCGAGGAGCTGCGCCGTTCCGAGCTGCTCGGAGCCAGCCATCTCGTTTTCCATCCGGGCTCACATCTCGGCAGGGGCGAAAAAGTCGGCATTCGGCGCGTGGCAGAGGTCATGAAGACTGCCATTGAGGAGACGAAAGGGCTCAATGTGAAGCTCACAATCGAGATAACCGCGGGTCAGGGGACAAATCTCGGCTATCGGTTTGAGCACATCGCCGAACTCATTGAAGCCGTTGGGCACGAGGATCGGCTTGCCGTTTGTTTCGATACATGTCACGCATTCGCAGCCGGTTACGACATAAGGGATGCCGAAAGCTATGAGCGGACAATGCGGATTTTCGACGATATAATCGGCCTGAAATGGCTTCAAGTGTTCCATCTAAACGACTCAAAGGGCGAGCTCGGCTCGCGCATCGATCGACACATCCACCTGGGACACGGGGAAATAGGGAGGGAAGGGTTCAGGTTAATCATGCAGGACGAGCGGTTCGTCGATGTTCCCAAAATCATTGAGACGCCGAAAGATGACGATTGGGACGCCAAAAACCTTTCGCTTTTGAGGTCGTTCTGGCATGAGAAGTTCGGAGGATGATATGCGAGTCGTGGTCGGACTATCGGGCGGTGTGGACAGCACTGTCGCCGCATTCCTGTTGAAAAAGAAGGGATTTGATGTCGTCGGGCTCCATCTCATCATCTGGAGCGATGAGACTGAGCGCACGAGAGGCATAGCGGGCGAGCTCGGCATCGAATTTCATGTCAGGGATGTCCGAAAACAGTTCAGGGAAACCATAATCGACTATTTCGTAGAAAGTTATCGTGCTGGCCTCACGCCAAACCCCTGCGCTTTTTGCAACAGGGACATCAAGTTGAGGTTCATGCTTGAGGTTGCGGACGAGCTTGGCGCTCGGTTTGTCGCAACCGGGCATTACCTCCGCGTGAAAGATGGGGTCATCTACCGCGGCATTGACAGGGCCAAGGATCAGAGC
>JALVZN010000110.1:15905-26629 GCA_027037615.1 Caldifarciminota bacterium
CACTCAGGAGGCTGCTGACGCCTCTCGGCGAGCTCACGAAGGAGAAAGTGACTGAAATTGCAAAGGATATCGGTGTTCATGCGAGGGTCTCGAAGGAGTCTCAGGATGTCTGCTTCCTTGAGGGCACCAATCTGGTCGAGTTCCTGCGCCAGCACATCGGCGATCTGGAAGGAGAGATCATCGGCCCTGACGGCAAGGTGCTCGGCACGCACAAAGGCACTCACTACTTCACGATAGGCCAGAGGCGCAAGTTGGGCGTTTCGCTCGGCAAGCGCGTTTACATAACGGCGATTGACCCTGCAAAGCGGCAGATCCATCTCGGATACACGGCAAAGTTCAGGTTCATCAAGGTCGTAAACCTCAACTGGTTGAAGCGCCAGCCTGGCAGTTTCAGGGCTGAGGTCAAAATTCGGCAGTTACACCGTCCTGCGCCCGCAACGGTCAAAATAGTCGGCGAGACCGCTGTCGTGGAGTTCGACGAGCCACAATGGGCGCCAACTCCCGGCCAGATCGCAGCGTTTTACATCGGTGACATGCTGGTGGGAGGCGGAGTTATAGCCAAATACAGCAATTCCGCCCTGAGCTGACCCTCACTTTTCGGGGATAATCCTGATATACCGTTCGCGCGGCCTTACCATTGCAAGCCTTTCTCGCGCAATGTATTCAATCCACGACGGATCGTTGTAAAGCTCATCCTGAAACCGATAATAAGCTTCGAGGGCCCTGAAACGGGATATGTCCGCTTCGAGGGCCCTGCTGGTGGTGTAAAGGCGCCAGATGCCCCAAAGTCCTGAAAAGATCTGGTAGATGAGCCATAGGACGAGGAGGAGCAAGATCCTCCTCAAAGCCCTACTCCTTTTGCTGCCCAATGACGCCATTATCTTTTCGGGTTAAACGATTTACGCCCCTTGTAGATAGCCGTGTCTCCAAGCATCTCCTCGATCAAGAGCAGTCGATTGTATTTCGCTATCCGCTCGGAACGGCTGAGCGAACCGGTCTTTATCATGCCCGTGTTGGCGGCGACCGCCAGATCCGCAATGGTGGTGTCCTCGGTCTCACCTGACCTGTGGGACACGACAGCGGTGTAACCGTTCCTGTGGGCGAGCTCGATGGCCTCGAATGTCTCGGTCACAGTCCCGATCTGGTTCAGCTTTATGAGGACTGAGTTCGCAATCCCGCGCTCGATGCCCTTCTGGATGATCTCAGGGTTCGTGACAAATATGTCGTCGCCGACGATCTGCACTTTGTTGCCGAGCCTTTCGGTGAGCTCCACCCAGCCGTCCCAATCATCCTCTGCGAGCGGATCCTCAAGGGAGATGATCATCGGAAATTCTTTCAGGAGTTCTTCGTAAAAATCGATGAATTCGCTCGATGTCAGGGTCTTGCCCTCGATGTGGTATTTGCCGTCGTGATACAGCTCGGAAGCCGCGGAATCGAGCGCAATGGCCACATCCTCGCCGGGCTTATAGCCGGCCTTTTCGATGGCGCTTATGAGGAGCTGAATCGCTTCCTTCGTGGATTTTATCTGAGGTGCGAAGCCGCCTTCATCGCCGACACCTGTGAAAAACCCTTTGTCTTTCAAGGTCTTCTTCAGAGTATGGAACACCTCAGCCCCGTAACGCAGGGCTTCGGCGAAATTGGGTGCGCCGACCGGCACGATCATGAATTCCTGGATATCGAGCGGGTTATCCGCGTGGACTCCGCCGTTGATGACATTCATCATGGGCGTGGGCAGGACGCGCGCGCTCACACCGCCGAGGTAGGCGTAGAGCGGCATGTCGAGCGAGTTAGCAGCTGCGTGCGCCACCGCCATCGAAACCCCGAGTATGGCATTTGCGCCTAAGTTCGATTTGTTCGGCGTGTTGTCGAGCTCGATCATGATTTTGTCGATCTCCACCTGCTCGGTCGCCTCCATGCCGAGCAATGCGTCGGCGATCGGGCCGTTGACATTCGCCACAGCCTTCAGGACGCCTTTGCCGCCGTATCTTGCGGGATCGCCATCTCTCAGCTCAAGGGCTTCGCGCTTGCCGGTGGATGCACCGGACGGCACAGTCGCACGCCCCATGCTCCCGTCCTCAAGATAAACATCGACCTGAACTGTTGGATTTCCTCTCGAATCAAGCACTTCGCGAGCCACAATGTATTCGATTGCAGGCATATCAGTTTCCTCCTTTTGACCCGTATATTTTACCACTTCACAGGGAATTATGCTAACCGATTGACCCAATGCCTTGACAGGAATACAGGGTATATAATTTGTCCCGTAAAGTTAAAATTGAACTTTCTGGTGGAGGTTTTGAGATGGGTTTTACAGAACACGGTGCAGACAAAGATGTTAAAGGGTGTTATGGAGAGCCAATCTCAATCTCGAACCAGACCTTCCTGATGTGTGTCCATTCGGACACGGCGATGTTCCCATCTTTAATCCCATTGAAACCAGGCAATTTAATGGAGGTTAAATTATGGACATTGAGACTTACGGGAGAGGTATGCTAAGAGGGGTTATAGGTGTGATATTTCTTGCAGGTGTTATCCTGAATTCTTCCTGTCACAAAGCGCTTCCTTTGCCCGAGCCACAATACGATCCGAGGAACATCTCAAGGAACGACACCTATTCAGTTGGGCCGAGCATTGCAGTTGGGCCCGATGGAACAGTTTATGTGGTGTGGATGGACGGAGGTCACAACGAATATGATCCATCTCGTTTGTATTTTCGCTACAAGCCGTCAGGTGGTGAGTGGAGCGAAGTTGAGATATTGACGGACACGACAAGGGACGCGTGGGCGCCCCATATTGCGGTGGATCCTTCCAACAACCTCCATCTTGTATGGGAGTCTGACGATCCAACGCCCGGCGTGTTGCATTCAGAGATTCGTTATCGGATGAGGTCTCCGTCGGGTGAGTGGTCGGATGTAGAGGTATTATCCAATCCTGGTTCTCCGGTGCAGCCTCGAATTGCTATCGATCCGTCAGGCACTGTGCATGTGATATGGAATAGCGGAGCGATATGGTATGTCTATAAATCTCCTAATGGCGATTGGGGAGTACCGAGAGAAGTGGTTCCTTTTGCTTATGCTGGGGATAATCCTTCGTTAGCGGTGGACTCCGAAGGGATTTGCCATCTGGTCTATGAATGTTCTGACGAGATATGTTATGTGGAGGGTTCTACAACTGGCGAGTGGAGTGAGCGAGTGAATGTATCGCAGAGCCCTTACCAATCGACTTATGCCCGTATTGCAATAGACGAGAACAACAAACCATGGGTTCTATGGACAGAGAACGATTGGAGAGTAGGATATAGCACGGGAATCATTTATTACACCAGGTTGATCGGGGATACATGGGCACAACCTGAAAGTGTACCGGGAACAAGGGCAGGACACGCATGGCCAAGAAACAAGAGTCTATTTTTCTATGGAGGGAAGAAATATCTACTCTAGGGTGATGGATATTTTGAGATATTTCTTGGAGAGACTGCGGGAGACTTAAGGGATGGTGTAGAAGTAAGTAACCCCTTTGACCCTCCAGGTTCGCCGTATCCCTATGCGGCCATAGACAGAAGGAGGGGGTTGATTCATGTTGTCTGGTATGCACAAAGAGAAGATGGTAACAGGGAGATTTTTTACGATGTTATTCCGTTACACCGAAATTAAACCACAAAAGCAAAACCATATCGCATTCACGGACATCGGGGAGGCGTTAACGCCTCCCCGCACGGTCTCATTCGCCAACTTTCTCAAGCAATATCAGATTGTTGGACTCTTTCACAAACTGGCGGCCGAGATGTCGGTAAATCGGATATTCCTCAGGTGAGACCCGCTCCTTGCTGATTTTCAATGTCTTGCGGACTTTGAGGATGCCGTTTTCCACTGTGTGAGTGATCTCCAGAAGGCCGAGAGCGGTGGTGTCAGCGTATTGCGGCGCGTAGGCCACTCGGTAGCCATTCGGCAGCCTGAGCTTCCATGTGTAACTTATCTCAAAAGGCCCATCGGCGAGCACAGGATACCTGTGTTTTGTCAGGGATGTGTAAAGGATGCGCGGCTCCAGAGGCATTGACGGGAGCTCGATTATCATCATGTCGCCCTCCACGACGCCGTATTCAACGGCTTTTACAGACATCGATGCGGTGGCCGGCTCAAAGATGTCCTCAACTCCCGAAATGGTGTAGTCGTCCAGCTCACAGCCGGGGGCGATGCGATCGGCGTAATCCCTGAAGTCCATGGTAAGCCTGTCCTCAGTCTCGCCGAAGAACCTCCTCCTCAACCTTTCCTCGAAGCTGCCTGTCGGCTCAAATTCGACCTTCCCCTGAAGCGTTCCATCCTGACCTATCACGGCATCCCAGCCCGCAACGAACCGGTTGTTGAGGAATGTCTTTGACGGCAACTTGAAGAGCCTGCCGCTCCTGTCCACCTTCATCGCATACTTTCCCATCAACGACGACGGCAGAGAGCCATATCGCGTGAACCTCGCGGTGGGGTCGAGGTAAACGGTCGAGTCGCCGAGCGATACGCTCACGATCACATGGTCGAACTGACCCGGCGATGGCACATCCTGTATGAATTTCGAGGCCGCTGAGCGAACGACGACGGGGGTGGCATCGTAACCGGCCGCTTTCAGCATGCCGCACAGGAGAACAGCCTTGTCCTTCGGGTCACCGTATCCGTGCTCATTGACTTTGAGCGGGTCCGTCGGCTCGTATCCGACACTCCCGAAATCGATTGGAACGGTCCTGATCTTCGTGAGGACATAGTTGTAAATGCGTGGGACAGCGGAATCCGTATCCTCACCAACGACTTCCCTGACAAGAGGTCTGAGTTTCTTCCAGCCCGAAAGCGGACGCTCGAACTTCGATGCGAAAAACGACGCCACTGAATCCCATGTCCCAAACTCGCTGAGAACCAGACGGGGCGCTATGTCCCCAATCGGAACCATGCCTTCCTCCCTGATGATGGGCGGCACATCCGTGTTCATCCAGACGATCATGGTGTCGCCATAGACCTCTGTCTTGACGCTTTTGGTCATATAAAACTTCAGGTGAGTCAGGTCTTTGCCTTTCAGCGTGTAGCTCACCGTGTCGATCGGATCCTCGGTTTGAAATGTGGTGGGGGAGAAGAACGGCTCCTTTTCCCTGTGTTTGAAGATCGAAAGCAGTTTCTGGAAAAGCGATTTGCTCTCCTTCGGCACCAATCGGTAGTGGTATTCGATGATAGCGTGTGGTTTCAATGCGGGGAAGGTGACGACCCTCATCATGAGGCGGGAATACTCAGGCGCACGGGTGACTTCCGGCGCACTCACATCGCTTATTGCGCTCGTGTCCGGCTCGATGAAGGTCGAATCGCCGATAACGGTCCTCGCAAGCAGGGTCTCAATCCTGTATCTCTGGCTGTCATAGCGCTGTTTCATGTCCCCGTAACGGGCTTTTCCGAGGTCGTTCAGGATCTCAATGCGGAAGAACTTATCCGTCCACGAGGAATCGACATGTGTGATAGTGCGCGCCTGATGTATGATGGCAGCGCTACCATTCGCCTGAACCAGCAGCGACAACGCAAGCAGATGCTGGGCTAAAATCATTTTTCCGCCTCCTTTTCCAGTATGACCCTTGTGCGGGCCAGTTTCCCGGCCTGTGTGAACATCTCTCTGAAGGTCGGATATTCTTCAGGGCTGATTTTGGGCTCAAACACTTTCAACTGCCTTGATGTCACGACCTTGCCGTCCACCATCCTTGCGCCTGCCTCTATCGTGAATTTGCCCTTCTGGCCCGCAATGAGCGAATCCGGCAACGCCTTTACCCTGTATCCAGCCGGTATCTCGATGATGTCCTGACCCAAAACGCCGATCGGAGCCCCTACATCAAGAGGGTATTTCCTCGACGGCAGGCTGATGTTCACAAACCATGAGCTTATGTCGAATGCGCCTGACAGCAGCGGCATCGGGAAAAGCATGAACCTGCCGGTTATCGTGGCAAACTTCTTTATCGAGTAGTAGAGGTCAAGTCGGAACGGCGTGTTGAGGTCGGATGGATCCGTCATGTTCATGGAGTCGAGCGTGGCGGTCGGCGAGATGGCGCGTATGAAATTCTCCATTGCCATGCGGTGCTGCGCCTCGACCTGCATCCGCATCCAGCCCCTCATAATCAGCTCCATCATTCCGGATGGCTCCATGACGACATGGCCGCTCAAATCGCCGTTCGGGGACACAACTGCGTTGTTTGAGATCACCGTCATCTGAGAATCCGGCGGCAGAAGCGGCGAATATGTGAGATCCTCGCCTTCAGGTGTGCAGACCAGCATGGCGCGCCCCTGTTCGTAAGCTGGCAGGAACCTGCGCGCATCTTCGGCTGTGGGGTCGATGTAAATGTATCTGCCGTTTTTGACTACTGCGGTGATGGCATGGTTGAACTGATCCACCGGCACATCGGCTTCAACTTTGGTGGACGGGTTTGTGAGCACCATGTAGGCCGAATCTATGCCGACGGCCTTCAGCATGGCCACCAACAAAGCGGCTTTGTCCCTGCAGACCCCGTATTTATCCCGAAATGTCTTCGGCGCAGGGAAAGGCTTGTAGCCGCCGGTCTTGCCGCTGAAAGATGTCTCCACATACCGTATCTCGCGCTCGACGAAATAGTGGAGCGCTTTGACGGAATCCTCGAAGGTCTTTGCGCCCGACACGAGCTCCTTCGATTTGGCGATTATCGCAGAATCCGGGACCGTGGTCTCTTTCGTCAGGTCGTAATACCACCTTGACCATTTTTTCCACGATGGGACGCTGGAGACAAGAAGTTTGAGAGCCACATCCGGGAACGGCACCATGCCGGGCTCAATGACTATCTTGGGCACGGATTCCTTCCACCACCTGAGCCGATAGCTGTCGCCCAGATCCGTGGAATCGTGTTCCAGCTGGCCGTTAAACACCTTCCATCGCATCCGCATGGATTTTGGAATTGTCAGCTCCACATACACATTCTCCGCAGGCTCAGTGGATTGGAAGAGGTATTCGTCGTCAAATGAGCTGTCCATCGGCGGGCTGTGCATGTCGAATTCGACGGAATACTCGATCCAGTCTCCGGGTTCGAGGTCGGGAAACGAGATGATCTTGAGCCTGACATTGGGGATGAAGAACTTTCCGAACGCAGGCATCGGCACATCTTTGATCATATCGTCTGGCACAGGGATGACCCTGCCGTCCTTTTTGATGGTTCTGGCGTTCAGTATCCTGACAGTGTCGTAGGACTTGTAATAGCTCTGGATGACCCTCGCATATTGGTCCCTGCCGGCCTCGGTCTGAATTTTCACCTTCGTGTGGCCGTAAGCAAGATATTTGCCATCAGGCTGTATCGTCACTATGGTGGTGTCAAACACCACCTTTGCATTGAAGCTGTCCGCCTGAGCCACAAGCAACAATGCAAATAGCAAGTTCATCATGATTACACTCCTTGCGTGTATCTATTTGATTATCAGAATCTTCCTGTGGCCGATGATGCGGCCGTTTTTCCTGACGATGAGCATGTAAACGCCGTTTTTCATCGACCTGACATCGAGCGTAACGGTTCGGCTGCCCGTTAAACCGCTGAAAGACCGGACAACTCTGCCGCTGACATCGGTGAGCATCACATCCAAAGGGCTATCGAGCGGGGACGGGAACTCCACCTGCAACATGTTTGAGACAACAGTGCTCTTTATCGAAAAAGGGAATTTCGCGACTTTATCCTCCTCTTTCACCCCGGTAAACTGCTTGGTGCCAAGTATCCAGCCCACAGGATCGAACTGAACCGAAGACGGGTATTGCGGCACCCAGAACCTGAACTGCTGGAAGTCGAGCGAATCCACGACCGTCACCCACATCGTGTCCCCGGACGGGAGATCAATCCTGAAATCGATCGGCATCCTGAATGTCGGCACTCCGTAGGAGTGTGACTGAACCTGATACACACTCACGATCACAAGTGCGGAGTCCCCATCGGGCTCGACCGTGTAGTCCCAGCGATACTGAGGATGGCCGGGCAAATAGATCCATTCGTCGAAGAACCAGTCGAGGTCCATGCCTGAGACATCTTCGCACAGCTGCTTAAATTCCTCCGTGGTCTCGCTGCCGTAAGCGTGCCGCTCAACTCTGCCTCTGAGTATCTGGAAAAACGCCGAATCGCCGACTATGTGTCTGAGCATGTGCAACACTGATGCCGCTTTCTGGTATGTGACAACCGAATAAAGCTGCCAGATGTTGGCTTCAGGGTAGTAAATCGGATATGGCGGATACGGCGCTCTCGTGAGGTATCTACGCTGAATGTTCTGCATGTAAGCGAAATACTCAGGCATCCCGCCTGTCCTGTAAGCGTTCATAGCCTCCGAATAGGTAGCAAATCCCTCGTTAAGCCAGACATCCGGCCATGTGGCGAGCGTCACACAGTCGCCCCACCACTGATGCGAAAGCTCATGCGCAAGCACCCAGTCCCAGTTGCTGCCCCAGTAAATTCCCATGTCGATGAATGTGTTTGTCTGGTTCTCCATCGCATATCCCAATGGGACATCCACATTTGCATATTTTTCTTCGAGGAAGGGATAAGGCGTGTAGATCTGAGAGAAGAACTCGACCATGTCAGCCACATTCTGAAGCCTCCTTGTGCGGTCAACGGAATCCCATCGAGCTACCCATCCGTGAATTGGGACAGGATGCCCATCCACCATCGCGGTATCGACCACATGGGCGTAGTTGTTGTAAGCCGAAAAGACGATGAGATATGTGGCTATTGGATATTGCTCGCTCCAGTGGTATGTGACTTTTGAATTGGCAGTATCGACGGAGATGAGGTTGCCGTTGGCGATCACGGTGTAGGAGGTCGGCACGGTGATGAACTGGTCAACCGTCACCTTGTCCGAAGGTATGTCGTGGCATGGGAACCATGAGCGCGCCCCGTCGATGTCGAATGCCACAAAAGCGCGCGATCGAGTGACTTTCAGGCCTCCGTTGAATCCGGCAGAGCTCGATGGTGGCGTGCCGTGATACCAGACATCCAACTCCAATGTATCATCGGGGACAGCTGTTTGATCCAGCGCCACTTCGATCGTGGTGTCAGTCCTCGCATAAGTGGATGTCCGGCCGTTCAGCTTGAGGGAATCTATCGAGAAGCCCCGAAAATGAACCGATAGCGTATCGATCGTGTCCCTGACCGCATAATACCCTGTCGTCCAGCCGCTTATCTGCCTCGCATCTATGTTGACATCCACGCGGATGTCGTAGTGCACGGCGTCTATCGGTGAAGCCGTATCCTTCTGAGCCATTGAGGCCGCCGCCAGCCTCATCTCAGACCTCATAAGCATCAGATGGAGAGAATCTCCCGGCAACGGGATGCTCAAAATTACGGATATAAACACCTCGAAAACCATTTTACCTCCTTGTGAGGCTAAATGATAATTCCACGAAAATGCGGGTTCAAAATCGAGCGCCAGATTGACCTTGTTTTTACATTTTGATTTCCTCTATCCTTCTCAGGTCAGAGGAGGTTAAAAGATGTGCGGATTTTTTGCCATAGTTTTTGATGAAGATCGTGATGACCTCGGTGAGATCCTTGTGAGGGCCGCGGGTCGGCTTTCTTATCGAGGGTATGATTCCGTCGGTGCGTTCGCAATCGATTCTTCCGGTAACTGGGACCTGCGCAAAGCGCCCGGCAAGGTCGATGAAGTCAACGAGAAACTGAAACTCCACGAGCTCAGGGGTTACAAGGGACTTGTCCAGCTCAGATGGGCCACTTTCGGCACGCCATCGGTCGAAAACGCACAGCCACATACCGACTGCGACAACAATCTGGTTGGTGCTCATAACGGCAACATCGTGAATTCGCCTGTGCTGCGCGACGAACTAATCGCAAAAGGGCACCGTGTCAGGGGCCAGAACGATGGGGAAATTCTGGTTCATGTGGTTGAGGATGCGCTGAAAAAGACCGGCGACATGGTGTCAGCGATAGTCGAAGCGGCACGGATACTGCGCGGAGATTACGCCTACGCCATAACGAAAATGGACGAGCGTCGGTTCTTCGCCGTCAAAAAGGGCTCTTCCCTGTTCGTGGGGGTAGGCGACGGCTTCATCTGTGCGTCCAGCGATCAGGTCTCCATCCTTGAGCTGACCCGTCGCATCATACCGATGAACGACGGCGAATTTGTGGAGTTCACCCACAATCGCTACATCCTGAGACATCTGAGCGATGGCAGTGAATTCAGCAGGGAGCCGATCGTGTCGCAGCTTTCGCCTGAGACGGCCACAAAAGGCGGCTATCCGCATTTCATGAGCAAGGAAATTCACGAGGAACCCCAGAAAGTGGCCGAAGTCGTCCACCTCATGACAGAGCTCGACGCCTATGACCTTGCGGCACAGAAGATCCTCGATGCCAGAAGACCCTACATCGTGGGATCCGGCACCTCATACCACGCAGCCCTCATGGGCTCCTATTTCACCGCAAAAGTGGCCGGCACCGAGATAATCCCTTCGGTTGCGGCCGAATTCCCTCAGCGACACGGAGATACGGTTTCAGGTGAAGACATCCTGATCGCTGTGTCACAGAGCGGCGAGACGAAAGATGTCATCCACTGCGTCAATGTGTTCAGGGAGAGAACGGGCAGAGAGGATTTCATCGGCGTGGTGAATGTGCTCGGCTCAACGCTTGCCATGAAAGCCGAGCCGCTCCTGCCCATAGCGTCCGACCTCGAGATATCCGTCCCCGCAACAAAGACTTT
>JALVZN010000111.1 GCA_027037615.1 Caldifarciminota bacterium
ATCTTTAAGCTGCCTACCATGTTTTTCCAATCAAAAATGTAAATTTCTTTTCAGAGAACGGGCCGCTTCCAGTTTTGTTGCCCATGCCGTAGAGAAGTGAGCTTGATATTGTGACATCCCAGCCCGGCCTGTAAGATGCGCGGAGATACAAATTGGTTCTGGTTTCGTCGTTCGATGAAGAATAGGACACGCCGGCAACTGGCATAAATTCCTTCACGGTGTAACTCGCTGAGAAATCGAATGTTGACCTGTTCATCTGCACGGTGTCGGATTTGAATTGGCCGTATGTCATTGTGGCCGAGAGCGTAAGCGGGAATTTGAATGCGAGAGATTGGGAAGCTGTTATAAGGCCGTAGGTTTGCGCATGATACAGGGTGTCAGGCGTGTCCGAGTTTTGATAGCTTATTGACAGCTGCGAGAACAGGCTCATGTCTTTGACCATGTAGGGATAACCGGCTGAAGCCATTATCATCCTGCTTGTAAAACTGGCCGTGTCCTCGATCAGCTGAGATGTCTGATCCAGTGAGAGCTGCAAAAATGGTAGATCTGGAGGTGCAACGCTGATGTCGATGTGGTAGATGTTGTTCTGCGTGGTTATCCCTTTTACCCCGAGGATGTTGTCCTTGCTTGTCCGATAGTTCCCGCCGAGCGAAACCATACCGTTTAGCATGGCCGTCCTGAATTCAACGCCATACTCGATTGCATCGCTTTTCAGTATGACCGTTCCAAATGATTCGTAGCCGGGCCCGACATATTGGCTGTAAATCTTGAGGGATGTGCCTTTAATTTTGGATGCAATCCTCACACGGGCTGCAAAATCCGCATGTGTTGACACACGCGGCTTGAATTGCTTGATCAGGAATTGGGGCACTTTTTCCACATCGATAATCGAATCCCTTATGTCATCCGTCACCTCACTGCCAGCTATCTCAGCCTGCAGCTGCATGTATTTCAAATTCATGCCTAAGTTTAGGCCCATTAAGAAATTTTCGCGTGGAGGGTTGGAATCGGAAATAGCAAAGCCCATCGTATCGTCTAAGAAATGGACATAGCTGAAGTGGAGGTGGGCGCCATCGGGCGCCCCAAACCCCACTTTGTAACCTAAGACCCGTCTCGGATAGACTTCTCCGAGCACGGAATCGACCTGTGTTAATTTCCCTCTCGTAAGCGCTATGTAGAACTTGCCGGGCGAATATTTCACGGTGAACCCATCGACCGAGGTGCCGTAGAGCGTGAACGGAGAAAACTCCGGATTTGTATTGCCGAATGAGATCATCGGGAAAGAAAAGAGGAAACTCGGCAGAGAGGGCATGTAGGACAGCATCTTCTGTGGCTCGAATGTCAGCGTCCACGCCTCGAGCTGGTTCAGAAAGCCGTTTTTCACCGATGAAATCGACAGATTGAGCGATATCGGAAGCCCGTAAAAGCTGAGCGAGGGGTTGAACTGCCATCTCGCTACCAGTGCAGGCGCGGTCTGGTTCACACCGGTTAGCGTGTCGTATTCGAACATGAATTGGGCGTTCCCGCTAAATCCAACCGGCCCAAGCTCAACGGTGGCTATGAGAAGCGCTTTTGTCAATAAAGCAACCATTTTTCATCTCCGTTCCTTATGGCAGCTGGCCATACCTTGCAGGTGATGGCATCGATCGGTTACCGCTCTTGTCGATCAACTGGACTTTATACCAGAATGTCTGGCCATGGATGACATTTTTGTCTATGAAAGCGCTGCCCTTTATGAGGCCGCTTATCTGATGGTATGGCCCGTGCGATGATTTCGACCTAAAGACCACAAATCCCTCGTGTTCGGAGGGCGAGAAAAGCGGTTCCCACTGAAGCCGAATGCCAGTTCCTGTCGATGTGACTGAGGTTATCCGTGGTCTTGCGGGATGCTTGAAATCGTAGGTATAGGTGGAAACTTCGGTCGATGGTTCGCCTATGTTTCCATCGAAATCCGCACCCCTGACACGGTATGTGTATTCGACTTTTGCCACCACGCTGGTGTCCAGGAAGGAATAGACGGTATCCGGTGCCCATATCGAATTGGCCTGAATGTCCGCGCATCTCGGTTTTTCAGGGAAATGCAGTTCAGGCGAGACGCGAATCCATGTTCCGGATGTGTCTTTCCTTTCGACCACAAATCCGAACAGATCCTGCACAGGTGCGGAAACCCATTGGACCAGCACGGCTTTGTTACGAGCTTTCAGACCTATTATCTCAGGTGGCGGAGGAGCGACCCTCTCGCGCAGCTTTTCGCAGTAAGTGTTGGCTGTATCGCTGACATTCTGACTTTTATCTATCGCCTTGACCGCATAGCGGTAACATAATGGTGAGCCTTTAGGCACGCCGTGATCGGCGTAAACCAGCGAATCGGCGTCATCCACAGTGCCAATGAGGTGCAGCGGGTAAATCACCCTTCTCTCGTTCTTTATCACTGTATCGCCGCAAATGCCGCGGTAAATCTGATACCCTGCGACATCGGGTGCATGCGGTTTCCTCCAGTGGACAACTATGTAGTCGGTATAACCTACCGCTTCTACACTACTCGGCGGATCGGGCGGAGTTATATCCTTCACGACCCCGTTGACAGGCGCGCTGTAAGTGCTTTTGTTTCCACTGTTATCGACGGTGATGAT
>JALVZN010000112.1 GCA_027037615.1 Caldifarciminota bacterium
CTTTCAAAGTAATCCAACATGGAATCGACCGTTTCCTGAGCGTAACGCTGAAGCGTGGGGTCAAGTGTGGTGTAAATCTTAACTCCGCCGGTGTAAAGCAGCTCGTCACCCCACTCATTGGCGACATGTTGCCTGACCATCTCCATGAAATACGGGGCGAAATCCGTGTATCTCTGCAATTTTTTGCTGATGTCGGCGACTTTTGGCGGATGTTCGACTGCGTATTTGTACTGGGTTGAATCTATAACTCCTTCATCCAACATGACTTTGAGGATAAGCCTGCGCCTCTTTTCGGCCAGTTCGGGGTTTTTGTAAGGCGAATATGTGCTCGGCGAGCGCGGGATGGCCGCAAGCAGCGCTATTTCGGACAGGTCGAGGTCCCAGACATTTTTATCGAAGTAGAACTTGGCCGCCGCCTGCACTCCGTAAACCCCGTGACCGAAGTATATCTGGTTGAGATACTTCTCGATAATCTCCTGTTTCGAGAAGGATTGTTCTATTTTGACGGCGAGGATGGCCTCTTTGATCTTTCGAGATAGCGTCCTTTTGAAATTGAGGAACATGTTTCTCGCCAGCTGCTGTGTGATGGTCGAGGCGCCCTGCACGATTCGCCTGTGCAGCAAGTTAGTCACGAGGGCGCGGGCGATCGATGGGATGTCGATGCCCCAGTGGTGCCAGAAGTCGCGGTCCTCCATCACCACGAATGCATCGATGAGTTCTTTCGGGATTTCGGGGTAATGGACATACTCTCTGCGCTGGATAAAGAACTGGTAGATCGGCTTGTCATTGCGGTCATAGACGGTAGAGGCGACAGGCGGCTCGTAGTTCTCTATCCGTTGCATCGGCGGAAGGTCCTGCGAGAACCATGCTATTATCAGTGCAGCTGTCACGAAACCAACGGCATACAGCAAAAGGCCGGCCACAACGCCGTTCCAGAAATGGTAATCGAAAAAGCGACCTTTCTCCTTCGTCTCATCCGTTTTTCCGCCGCCAGCTGACGGCGATTTCGGTGCAGATGGACGGGAAAGGCCACTCGCACCCTGTGGCTTATCATCGTTCAAATCACCATTTTTCTCGTTTTTATGGGGATTTTCAGTCATGGGGTAGAAGTATAAAATTGCAACAAATACTTGTCAACAAGTTATTTTGGCCGATATAATAATCGCCCGAAATGAAATTGTTTGTCGTAAGGCACGGGGAGACAGATTGGAATAAATTTGGCAGGATTCAGGGGTGGGAGGACATCCCTCTGAACTACAATGGCATTTTACAGGCGACCCGCATCCGTGACATGTTGAAGGATGTCAGGTTAGATGCCGTGTATTCTTCCGATCTCGCGAGAGCCCTCAAGACAGCCGAGATAATCGCTGCGCCGCATGGATTAAAGGTAATTCCGATGTGGAGGCTGAGGGAGGCAAAGAGGGGAGTTATCAACGGGTTAACTTACAAAGAGGTCATCGAGAAATATCCTGAGTTTATCGAGGCGTTCAGGAGAGACCCATACAGGACGAGGCCGCCTGACGGCGAGAGCCTTGAAGACGCCGAACAGCGTGTCCGTCAGGCACTTGAAATCATACGCGAGGAGAACCCCGGCAAAAATGTGCTGATAGTATCCCACGCACTCATCAATGTCATTATCCAGTCGATACTTAAGTCAATCCCGATAACCGCTGAGACTTACCCTGAGCTTTTCATGAAGAACGGCGAGATAGCCACTTACGAATGGCCTGATGACAGGACATTCCTGCCTGCCGAGGCGCCCAAAGGCACATGGATGCTTTAGGTCTTCAGCTTTTTCTTCTTTGCCGCGGGGAAAAGCACATTGTTCAGGATCAGCCGATAGCCCGGCGAGTGGCGATGTAGTTTCAGGTCAGTCGGCGGATCGCCAACTCTGTGCGAGTAGTCCTCAGGATCATGCCCTCCGAGATAGCTGAAAAACCCCTTGCCGTAAGAGCCGTATATGTATTTTGCCTCATCGGTGCCTTTAACTTCGCCCATGACAATGACATAGCTTTTGAGTTTCGACTTCCTGAAGCCTGTATCCTGTCCGAGAAACTCCTTGATAACACGCGTGTGATCCTGCGTAAGTATCGTGGGGACAGGGTCGTATTTCGCCGAGAAGTTGAACAGGGTGAAGTATGTATTCGGGCCGCGCTGCGCCGCTTCCCTCGTAACATCGACATCCGAATGTTCGTAGATCGAGGGGTCCATGACGAGTTTGAAATCCGTAAATGCCATGGTCTGAGAGAAGTCCAGCTTTTTCTGAGCATTCGGATCGGGTGGATCGCCGTCATAGACCGCCGGCACGATATCGACATTTCCGGCCGCAAGCGCTATGTCGAGCGTGATCGGTGCTGAGCACATGGCGAACAGGAACCCACCGTTTTTGACGAAATCCCGTATCTTGTAAGCCACTGCGTGTTTGAGCTGCCAGACCTTCTGAAAGCCCCATTTTCTGGCCGTCGCCTCGTCTATTCTGACCTGAGTTTTATACCATTCTGTGTTCCTGTAAGCTAAGAACTTCCCGAATTGACCTGTGAAATCCTCATGGTGGATGTGCAGCCAGTCGTATTGGCTGAGCTTGCCCTCGAGTATCTCATCGTCGTAAATCCTGTCGTAAGGTATGTCAGCGTAGTCGAGTGCGAGCGTCACAGCGTCGTCCCATGGCTCGGCGTAGGGCGGGATGTAAACCGCAACCTTTGGCGCTTTCTCCAGCTCGACGGCGTTCATGTTGTTATCTCTGATGGTTGCGTAGATGGATGCGACCTCCGACGGAGTGATCACCTCGTAGCTGACGCCCTTCTCCTTGCACATCTTGATGATGGCCGGATCGTAGGCTATCAGGAATGAGCCGCCTCGATAGTTGAGAAGCCACTCCGATTTAATGCCCATTGCGACAGCATGATACGCTATCCCATACGCCCTCAGATGGTCGTTCTGAGCGTCGTCCATCGGAATCAAAATTGAATTGGCCATCAGGGCGATGGGCAAAAGTATGCTCAAAAGTGCTATCTTTTTCATCATTCGTCCTCCTCGATGCCCCACAGGGCTTTGAGCTCCCTGTTTATCTTCTGTTTTTCCCGTTCGGTCAGGATATCGTTCATCTTCTTTCCGCCAGTTGATGGCGGCTTGTTTACGAACTGCTTTGGCGTTATCGTTTTGGCGCCCAGATATTTGACATACCCGATGATACTCTTGTCATTGGTCACCACGATAACCCTGCCCCTATCGCGCATTTTTTCGACCATCCTTTTAATGTAATCGTCCGCCTTCTCGCCCTTCGTGAAGACGACATTCCTCATGGATGGCCCGAGAACGCCGACCTTGCCGTCAAACACGATGGTGACGCGATGGGGCGCGTAACTGCCCGCAATTGAGATCAAAATCTCCCTCGCCCGCTGCAGCTCAAGCTCGTTGAGAGATGTGGAAAAGATGACATTGTAGCCATCGACGATGTAATGCTTTGTTGCCATGCGATTAAGTTTAACTCAGACGGTGCGTGGGTCAAGGTGGAGAGATGTCACAGATAACGGTGCACAGGGAGCGGAGTTCAGGTCATTCTGTATCCACGAAAATATGCCTTGATTTCTTTCGCCATTCCGTGATAGGTTGGCCTAAATTGTGCTGCAAAGTTTTTAGTGTAATAAATTGAGCATAAATGTGTTATGCTTTCATAGGTATTGTGTCCGTTTATCACATATCGCGCTTTTGAGATGCTTCAACGGGTTCTTTTACTTCTGCATTCTCACAGAGTGCCGAAACCGTTACAATAAGCCCAAAAGGCAAAATTGAAAGGAGGGAGGCCCTATGGGATTTTTGATTTTGTTGATCTCATTGACGGATCCGATTGGCGATCATCCTGTGGATTCTCTAAATCCACAGAGGTATATCGACACAGACATAACGGTTGTCAAAGCCGCTAACGACAGCGAGAACCTGTATTTTTATGTTGAGATAAACGACAGCGGCAGGATTGCTAACCTCACCGACACAACGATTTACAGTGGTGCGGCCTCGATCTCCATATTTCTGGACACGGATTTTGACAGCACCACAGGTTTAACATGGGGTTGGTGGGCAAACGGTTACGATAGGCTTATCTCAGTTGTGCACACGCCGAACCTTATCGATCCATGGCAGATAGGCGATGCTTTTGGCATCTACGCTTACAACCAGGATGCCCATCCGGTGTACGAATACAACCTGTTGAACACGGCCGCATTGAAATCTGCGCACAACGATCACAGGGTGGAAGCATCCGTCCCTCTGAAAGACCTTGCCATAAAAGGTGATAGCATTGGGATACTGGTGATCATACAGGAGCAGATCGACCCGTGGCAGGGCGATTATGCGCCTGATGAGGATTTGCTTGGCGATACCACGCTCCTCTACATCATCCAACCGAAGGCGTCGAACATAAAAATAGACGGCAAATTTGACGATTGGGACGATGTCCCCGAGCTCGTTCCGACGAAATTCAAACCACAAAACGCTCAGGAGAAGTGAAAAAGTCCGCAAAATCGGTGTGAAGCCTGCAATTATTCATTCACTATGTGTTTTCCCTTTCCGAAGATGTATTGTATCTCGAACATGGCCGATTCAGGCGAATCGGATGCGTGCACGGCGTTGCGCCTGACATTTGTTCCGTAAAGTGCCCTGATCGTGCACGGAGGGGCCTCAATGGGGTCGGTCGGGCCGACAAGTTTCCTCAATGTCTTTATTGCGTTCTCCCGTTCGAGGAGGATAGCGACTATTGGCCCGGATGTCATGAACTTTATCAGCCCTTCAAAAAACGGTTTCCCTTTGTGCACATGGTAGAACCCCTCGGCCTCCTCGCGTGTCCACCGCACGAGCTTCATGTCCTCTATCTCAAATCCGCTCTCCTCGATGGCCGACAGTATCTTCCCGACAACCCTTTTGGAGACTGCGTCGGGCTTGATCAGGCATAATGTCCTCTCTCTCATAACACCTCCTCTTTGATTTTTCGGACAAAATTATAATTTACGCGCGCAGTATGGGCAAAACGCCATTGCCCGCCGTTGCTGTGCTCGTGTAGTTTTGACGGCGGTGTTGAAAAGCCCTTCCGAACAGTTTATAATTCGGATATGCGAATATCTGAATTATCAGACATAATGTCAGCGCTCGGCAACAAAAGAAGACTGTTGATTTTCCTGATAATAATGAAGTTAGAGCCGATATGTGTTTGTGACATCATGAAGCTGACCGGTCTGCCTCAGAGCTCCGTTTCGCGGGCGTTGTCGTTTCTGAGGCTGGTGGGACTTGTGAGTTCGGAGAGGCGGAGCGGCAAAGTGTGCTATTCGCTTGATGCGTCGCATTGGGCTATCCCCGCATTAAAACAGTTTCTCGATGGGTTCTCGATCGATGAGCTTGAAATTGCGGATGGCTTCGAAAAGTCATGCTAAATTTTTTTAGCCTTTACATTACAAATTCCGAATATTCGGAAAGGAGGGAGAAAATGGAGATCATAAAAAAGCCCGATCCGAAGTTTGCTTACTGGCATGGGATACCGAGGGAGGAGATCCCATGGTATCCGACGATAGATGAGGACAAGTGCATAGGCTGCAAGCTGTGTTTTGTCTCATGTGGCAGGAATGTGTTTTCCATCGATATCGAACGGCATAAAGCTGTCGTGGTGAAGCCGTACAACTGCATGGTCGGATGTTCGACATGTGCAACGATATGTCCAACTCAGGCGATTTCGTTCCCCGATAGGGAGGTTGTGTATAGGGTTGAGAGGGAGCACAGGATACTCGGCAAGATCCAGAAGAAGGCCAGGGCCAAGATGACCAGTCAGGAGTATGAGCGTGCGAGGATTAAGGCCATGGAGGAGCTGGAAAAGGCGACTTTCAGGGTCAAATACACGGTGGCGGGTCACATACTTGAGCGGGGACTTGTGCAGAAGATGCTGGATTTCATCGCCGATAAGCCGATCGACATCGTCGATCTGAAACTCCACACTCCCACAATAAAGGGTTGCTGGAACGAAAAGGCTCCATCTTACCTTGAGTTTGTCGTGACAGCCACGGGAGACACAAATCTGGACGACTATCTCGCTGATATTGACAGGGTAATAGAAGGTGCCGGGTGTGTGATCATAAGCCGGGACAGGGTGTAGCAGTTAGGTTGAGCGACATCCTTCATAGCTCTGGCTTAATCTGAGCAGAAAATGGGTTCCGATTCAAAGTGGAAGGGGATAACCTTTTCCTTTCTTGTGAATGGAACATTTTTGCATAGAGATAACCTCAAAGTTAAGTGGTAGCCCATATTACTATGTTGAAAACTGTGTTACAGGCTAAACTGAACTTCCAATTTGCTATTTTTTTTGCTATTTTTTTCAGTTTTTGGGAAAAGAACAACTTTGTCGTTGCGGTGAGTCAATATGCATTATCCTATACCTCGCCACAACACCGAAATTAACTTGACATGCGGCTTTTGCGGTGATACCTTTTTCACTTCTTGAAACCCTGGAGGGATACCTGAATGGCGAGAAAAGACTATTATAAAATCCTTGGTGTACCCCGTAATGCCACTCAAGAAGAAATAAAAAAGGCGTATAGAAAGCTTGCAATGGAATACCATCCCGATCGCCACCCGCCTGAGAAGCGCAAATGGGCGGAGGAGAAATTTAAGGAGATCTCCGAGGCTTATGAGGTGCTCTCCGATCCGGAGAAGCGCAGGCAATACGACATGTATGGCCAATCCCCTTACGACACAACAGGATTTTCGTGGAGCGATTTCTCCCGTGTGGAGGACATATTTGACATATTCGACAACCTTGGTTTCTTCGGCGATTTTTTGAGGGACATATTCGGAAATGCGTGGGGGACGACCACCGGCAGGCAGAGGACGGGCTATCGCACCGGCGCCAGAAGGACATCCGCCTCTCAGAGGGGCGAGGATATCACGATCACGCTTGAACTTACGCTTGAGGAGATAGCTCGTGGCACCAGAAAAGAGATAAGGCTCAGGAGATACGAGATTTGCGACGAGTGTGGCGGCAGGGGCAGCAAGGATGGCGGGTGGAAGACATGCCCGACATGTCACGGCACAGGTTACATACAACATGTTACTCGACACGGGTTTATGACATTTGCGACGCAGAAGGTCTGCCCGACATGCGGCGGTCGGGGCTATGTCATCGAAAATCCGTGTCCTGTCTGTCACGGAACGGGCAGGGTTATGAAGGATGTGACTTTGAGCATCGAGGTTCCAGCGGGCGTGAAGCACGGACACACATTGCAGATACAGGGGGCCGGCCATGTGGGGCAGCTCGGTGGCCCGCGCGGCGACCTTTACATCAAGATCGTTGAGAAAAAACACCCGGTTTACGAACGGAAAGGCAACGACCTATACACTCGCGTCGAGATACCGCTCACGACGGCGATTCTCGGCGGAAAAGTGGAGCTCAAGGACCTCCGCGGCGGAACCTTTACGGTCAAGATTCCGGAAGGCACTCAGCCGGGGACGACCTTCAGGGTGCCCGGAAGGGGCATTTTAGGCGGGGATGTGTATGTGAAAGTCGATGTTAAGATACCCCGCAAATTGCCGAAAGAGGCTCAGAAACTGGTCAAAAAGCTCAGGGAAATGGGCCTATGAGAAAAAAATCCCCCGATTTCAAGGGACTTGTCGGCGTCTATGAGCTGGTCAAGAGGCTGAGAGCCCCTGACGGCTGCCCATGGGACAGGAAACAGACCAACAAAAGCCTGAAATACAACATCATCGAGGAAGGCTATGAGCTCATCGATGCAATCGACAGCGGCGACAACCATGCGATGATGGAGGAGTTGGGCGACCTCCTGTTTCTCGTCCTCATGCACATCCGAATTGCCGAGGAGGAAGGCCGTTTCACCCTCGAAGATGTGACATCCGGCATCATCGACAAGATGGTATCCAGACATCCCCATGTCTTTGGTGATGTCAAGGTTAACTCACACGACGAGATACTGGAAAACTGGGAGAAGATAAAGAAAAAGGGGCGCAAGAGCATATTCGACGGCATAAGTTTCGGGGTGCCTGCCCTCCTGCTCGCTCAGAGTGTCGGGGAACGGGCGCGCCGCGTCGGATTTGATTGGCCCGACCCGCACGGGATCATCGACAAGATCAGGGAGGAGATCGACGAATTTTTAGATGCCTCTGACGATAAGGAAAAGTTAGAGGAGGAGTTTGGGGATCTCCTTTTCGCTCTCGTCAACCTTGCCCGCCATCTCGGCATCGACGCCGAGGATGCCCTGAGGAAAACCGTCAGGAAGTTCATCCTGAGGTTTCAGAAGATCGAGGAGGCGGCCCGCCAGAAGGGCGTTGACCTCGAGGAGATGACCCTCGACGAGATGGAGGAGATCTGGCAATCCGCCAAAAAATCCGAATTTTGATGTTGGTCAATCCCATCTCCCTCGTTTCCTGAGATTAGATGTATTGATTACACTGCCACTTTGCGATACCATATACGATACTACAATGAATGAATCGACTTTGCTCAAGAAAATCGAAAAATTGTTGAGCTTTCCGCCCGATTTCAGCTATAAGGATATCGTTGGCATTCTGAACTATTTTGGATTTGAACTTGTTAACAAAAAGGGGAGTCACAACATGTTTGTTTTGACAA
>JALVZN010000113.1 GCA_027037615.1 Caldifarciminota bacterium
TGCCATCGACAAGCACATGCACGGTGAAATGCGACGGTAGCAACGACAGTATTCTGGCATAATGGGTTATGAGGAGGACGCCGATGTCACGGTGGAGCACATCCGAGATCGTGGAGGCTATGAGCTTTAACGAATCCACATCCACGCCTGTGTCAGGCTCGTCGAGAATGGCATACTTCGGGTTGAACAGCAGCATCTGAGCCATCTCAGCCCTCTTGCGCTCGCCGCCGGAGAACCCCTTGTTGACCTCCCGTGTGAGAAATTCATCGCCAAGGTTAAGTTTCCTGAAAATTCCGGCAATCCGTTCGGGCTCAGGCTCTTTGCCCCAGATGCGGAGTGCATTCAGCAGAAATGTCCTGTAAGTGACCATTGGGATCTCAGGCGGGTTCTGGTAGCTCAAAAACAGGCCGCGCCGCGCCCGTTCCTCCATCGGCAGGTCGGTGATGTCCTCGCCATCAAGCAATATCTTTCCGCCGATGATCTCGTAACGGGGAGAGCCCATGATCGAGAAAGCGAGCGTCGATTTCCCGCTTCCGTTCGGCCCCATGAGGACATGCAGCTCTCCGGGGCCAACCTTGAGATTGATGTCCTTAAGTTTGACCTTCCCGTCTATCGAAACAGAAAGTCCTTTGATTTCAAGCATTCCGTTCTTCCTCCTCGTGGGGGTATATTGTAACCGAGCCGGTCACTTTTGGGAATGGGGGAAAGGGCGGCGGCGCAAAGCGCCGCCGCCCGTCGTGCATCACCGATGCACGACCTACTTCTTCAGTGTCGGGAATTTGCGTCTGATGATGTAGTCCAGAGTTGGATGGCCGATCTCCTGAAGTTCGTATCTCACACGGACATACGGCTTGTTGAGTTTCAGCACGCGGCCAAGATTGATGGGGGTGGCCACGATGACGAGCTCGGCCGGCGTGCTGTTGATGGTAGCTTCGAGGTCAGCGAGCTGCTGCTCGGAATAACCGACGGCAGGCAGCACATACTGAGCCTGCGGGTATTTTGCGAAGGTTTCTTTGATGGTGCCGACGGCATACGGCTTCGGATCCACGAATTCGCCGGCTCCGTATTTCTTTGCGGCGACATAGCCTGCGCCGTAGCTCATTCCGCCGTGCGTGAGTGTCGGGCCATCCTCGATGACAAGCACTTTCTTGCCCCGAATTTCCTCGCCGTTCTCGACGAACACAGGTGAAGCGGCGTCCACCACCTCGGCCTTCGGATTGACCTTGGCAATGTTGTTCCTGACGGTCTCGATGTTCTCAGGGTAAGCTGTGTCGATCTTGTTGATCACCACGACATCGGCCAATCTGAGGTTCGATTCGCCGGGATGATAGCTCAGCTCGTGGCCGGGACGGTGCGGATCGGCGACGACTATCATGAGGTCGGGCTTGTAGAACGGTAGGTCGTTGTTTCCGCCATCCCAAAGTATGATGTCCGCTTCCTTCTCCGCCTCACGCAGTATGGCCTCGTAGTCAACGCCTGCGAACACGATGTTGCCCCGATCTATGTGAGGCTCATACTCCTCGCGCTCCTCGATGGTGCAGTTGTATCTGTCGAGGTCCTCGTATGTGGCGAAACGCTGAACAGCCTGCTCGACAAGGTTCCCGTAAGGCATCGGATGCCTTATGACGGCAATCTTGTAGCCCATGTCCTTGAGGATCTCCGACACGCGCCTCGTCGTTTGGCTCTTGCCGCATCCGGTTCTGACCGCGCAGACTGCGATGACAGGCTTTTCCGACTTGATCATGGTTGGCTCGCCGCCCATGAGCCAGAAATCGGCGCCCGCCGCAATGGCGCGCGACGCCCTGTGCATCACATACTCATGTGACACATCAGAATAGGCAAAAACGACTATGTCCACATCGTATTTTTTGATTAAATCCTCAAGCTCCTCCTCGGGATAGATTGGGATCCCGTCGGGGTAAAGCTTGCCTGCCAGTTCAGGCGGATACTTGCGGCCTTCGATGTCAGGTATCTGCGTGGCCGTAAACGCAACCACCTCGTAGTTCTCATTGTCGCGGAAAAACACATTGAAATTATGGAAGTCGCGACCTGCAGCTCCCATTATGATCACGCGGCGTCTATCCATGTTTAACCTCCCTGATTTGGTTGTTTTGAGGCGAATTATTTTAATTCAACACGAATTATGGAAACAAATCAAAACGGTATCGCCCACCTCACTTTCACGGCAGCCACACCGAAGTCCTGAACGATTGCGAACGGGCTGTCTGCGTCATCCGGCCTCACTCCGTGCAGGTTCAGCACCACATAGAGCCTTGATTTCGGCCTGAAGTTGTAGGTGAGGTTGATCCCCAGCCTGCTGTCCACGATCGCCCCGCTCTGGATGTCCCTGTCGTCGGATGTTTTGTCCCTGCAAACCGCCACCTCTGTGCTGATGTTCAGATTGAGATGCGGCCCGAATGCGTAGTTGACGGACGGGCTGAGCCGTGTCGTTATGGCCATGAAGCTGTTGGTAGTGTCGAACTCGACCCACGAATTCGATGAAAACCTGAACGACATCCTGTCGGTTATCGGGAAGGAAAGCCATGCGTCAGGCGACATCATCCAGCCATACATCGGGATGTAGGAATTTCCAGCGGAATACCACCTGTTGTAG
>JALVZN010000114.1 GCA_027037615.1 Caldifarciminota bacterium
TTTCTGAAGGCAGAAGGAAGGAGGTGGTTGACGCCATCGTTGAGGCGATGACCGCCATTCCCGGAGTTAAACTTCTGGATGTCGAAATGGATCCCGACCATAATCGTTCGGTCGTGACCATCGCCGGGCCACCTGAGTCCGTCCTTGATGCGGCTTTTAACGGCATAGCTAAAGCCGTTGAGCTGATAGACCTCAATAAGCACACCGGTCAGCATCCGCGCATCGGAGCGGCTGATGTTGTACCATTCGTGCCGCTTAAAGATGTTACGATCGAGGAGTGCGTCGAACTTGCCGAGAAACTCGCTCGCAGGGTCTCCGATGAGCTCAATGTGCCGGTTTATCTTTACGGAGAGGCGGCTCACAGGCCTGAAAGGCGGGATCTGCCCAACATCAGGAGCAAAAAAGTCCAGTTTGAACAGCTCAAAGAGCTTATTAAAACCGATCCAGACAGGGCACCTGACTACGGCCAGGCCGAACTCCACCCCACGGCAGGCGCTACCATCATTGGCGTCAGGAAGATATTGATCGCCTACAATGTCAATCTTGGGACATCCGATGTCAAAATAGCGAAAAAGATAGCCAGGATGGTTAGGGCGCGGAACGGAGGGCTGATGGGCGTGCGTGCACTTGGGTTTGAGCTCGCAGAGCGCGGTATCACTCAGGTGTCCATGAACCTCATCGACTATGAAAAAACGCCCATATTCGCCGCCTACGAGCTGGTTAAGCTCTACGCCGACAGGTTTGGTGTTCCGGTAATTGGTTCCGAAGTTGTAGGCCTGTTGCCGCAGAAGGCTCTGGTCGATGTCGCAGATTTCTACCTGAAGTTGGAGGACTTCAAACCTGATCAGTTCATAGAGTCGAGGATCGAGGAAGCGAAACTGCCGGCAGAAGATTTCCTGCTCGATCTTGCTTCCACATCGCCCGCTCCGGGTGGAGGTGCGGCAGCTGCCCTCTCAGCGGCTCAGGGTTACGCATTGCTCGCGATGGTCGCAGGCCTCACGCTTAAGAGCAAGAAGTATCAGGAGAGCTGGGAGACGGTCAAGCCTGTCCTTTCCCGTGCGAGAGAAGGGCTCCTGAAGTCCCTGAAGATGATTGATGAGGATACCGAGGCGTTTAACCGCGTCATGGAAGCCTACAAGTTGCCGAAATCGACCGATGAGGAGAAGGCAAAACGGAAAGAGGCCATACAGGAGGCGCTTAAGGCGGCAGCTGAATCTCCGCTCAGAATTATGAGACATGTGTTTGAAGGCCTCGACGATGTGCTCATTTTAGCTGAACACGGCAACAAAAACGCCATAACCGATGTCGGAAGCGCTGCTTACCAGTTCCATGCGGCCTTCTTCGGCGCAGAGCTGAATGTGATGATAAATCTCGCCTCGATAAAAGATGGCGATTTCAGACAGAAAGTCGATGAAGAGGTGCTCGAACTGGAAAACAGCTTCAAGCGCAAATTTGATGAGGCCATTTCGCTTGTGTCGAAGGAGATGCTATGATAGGCAGAGTTGATCTTCATACCCACACAACTGCATCCGATGGCAGACTTGAGCCGCGTCAGCTCGTTGAGCTCGCACATAAAATCGGGCTCCGTGCCATCGCCATAACCGACCACGACACGGTCGCCGGCCTGGAAGAAGGCATTGCGGCTGGCCATGAGTTCGGCGTTGAGGTTATACCTGGCATCGAGCTGTCAACCGAGGACGACGGCAACGACATTCACATGCTCGGTTATTTCATCGACTACCGCAACAAAGATTTCATCGAGATATTGCGATACTTCCAGAGCATCCGTCTGGAGCGAGCCCGAAAGATCATATCGAAACTCAAGGAGCTCGGTGTCGAGATCACCATCGATGAGGTCATCGAGATAGCGGGCAATTCGGCCAGTATAGGTCGCCCTCACATAGCTCAGGCAATCCTGAATAGGGGATATGTATCTGATATTCAGGAGGCTTTCGACAAATACATCGGCGCTGATTCGCCCGCCTATGTGCCCAAATACAAGCTCCCGACGGTTGAAGGCACAAGTTTCCTTTACAAGGCCGGAGGTATCCCAGTGATTGCACATCCGGGGCTATCGACGACGCCCGATTATGTGGAGTTCCTCGCCCGAAATAGGCACATCCGCGGCATAGAGGTCTGGCATCCTGAGCACACGCCGGAACAGGTGATAGAGTATTACCGATTGGCGGAGAAATACGGCCTGATAAAGACCGGAGGGTCAGATTTTCACGGCATACCGGGAAAATCGAAACTCGGACAGGTTAGCGTGGCCTATGTCTCTGTGGCTGCACTCAAGAAGTTGAAGCTGGAGATGATAAGCAAGAATATCGAGGGGAACATAAAATTTTCATTGAGGCAGCTTGCAGGTCTTGCAGCAAGCTGAAATTGAGGTGCGGGCGCCGAAGGCGCCCGCACAGCTTTCGATTGTGGGATCCAAAAGCCGAATTTCTTTGAGTGCATCAGTTGGTAGTTCCCAATTGGCATTTTACCGAACATCACCGAACAAAGGACAGCTCCTGACAACTTCATAGCCTATTTTTGGTGTTCCATTGAGCCGACCACGGGATTTGCTCAAGGCAACGGGAGAATCTTCCTAATTTATCATTTCGGCAAAATTTTAAACGGGTCATGCCCTCATTAGCTTGAATTTCAACATCCTGTGGGATACCATAATTCCAAACTCATGCGGAGGTGGTTATGGATCTCCTGAGCACATTTAAGACGGCTACCATTGGACTTCGTGCCAACAGGATGCGGTCAATCCTAACGACGCTCGGTGTCATCATAGGTGTTACAACCGTCATCTCGATGATGTCGATCATCGAGGGGATCAACAACTACACATACAAGCTGTTTGGGAGCATCGGATCGAACATCATTTACATTCAGAAATACAAGTGGCAGCTCTTTGTAGGCAGCAGCCAGCGGGGCAGGTGGCGTGAGATTTTCAGAAGGCCCGACTTAACGATTGACGATGCGAAAGCGATCGAGCGGCTTCCTTCGGTTGACCTCGTCGTTGCATATCGTTCTCTGCCAAACCTCAAGGTGAAAAGGGGCACGAATGTCGTCGATCAGGCGCATTTGCAGGGAGCTACCCCTGGAATTATTGAGATTTCAGGCTATTCCCTCGCTTACGGCAGGCCGCTGCTGCAACAGGACGAGGATTTCAGGAGGCGGGTCTGCGTTATTGGGCAATACTATGTCGAAAATCTTTTCGATCCGGGCGAGGATCCGCTCGGTCAAACCATCCAGATCGGCAATCAGAAGTTCACGGTAATCGGTGTCCTCAAAGAGCGGGGCCAGCTTCTGAGCAACAATCTGGATAACATTATCATAGTGCCGCTTTCGACGGCGGAAAAATACCTTGTGAACACCAGATTTCGTGCCAATCGGACATGGTTCTCTCTTGGCATCATAGCCAGAGTGGCGCCGGGATACACCATGGAAGAAGCGATGTCCGACATCAGGGCGTTGCTCAGGGAACGGCGGGGGCTGAGGTTTGATGAGGAGGACAACTTCGGTCTCAACACGCAGCAGATGCTCCTCTCCACTTACCGCAAACTCACCTCAGGCATCTTTCTGGCCATGATAGGCATTGCGTCGCTCGCTCTCCTCGTTGGCGGAATTGGCATCATGAACATCATGCTCGTCTCGGTCACAGAACGCACGCGCGAGATCGGGCTCAGGATGGCCGTTGGCGCGAAAAGGCGCGAGATACTGGCTCAATTCCTGCTGGAAGCCATCATCCTGACATCCATCGGCGGGCTGATCGGCGTCCTTCTGGGATTCATACTCGGAAAACTCGTTGCGGCACTGACACCACTTCCATCGCACACGCCACTATGGAGCGTTTTCCTCGGACTCGGCTTCTCGATAGTAATAGGCCTGTTTTTTGGGATATACCCCGCTCGAAAGGCCGCAAAACTCAATCCCATAGAGGCTTTACGATACGAATAACACAAACTCCATGCTGATAGAAAACATTGTGCTCAGGGATTTCAGGAACTTTTCGGATGTTTCATTCAGCTTTGTCGATGGCATAAACCTCATACTCGGCCCCAATGGAGCGGGGAAAACCAATCTCCTCGAGGCGATCTCGTATCTTTCTATCCCCAAATCATTTCGAGGGGTGAACGATAGGGCTCTCATAAGGTGGGGACAGCCGCTTTTCATGATCGATGGCACAGTCAGGGACAGGATAACCACGCACAACATCAGAATCGCATTCAACCAGACACGGAAAAAGGTCGAGGTTGATTCCCATCCGATAAAGTCATACAGGGAACTGTTTTCCAGATTTGTAACCTTCGTGGTGTCAAACCGCGACCATGAACTGATCGACGGGCCTCCTTCCTTCCGCAGAAAGAGGTTCGACAGGTTTCTGTCAACATTTGTCCCAGGCTACTTTGAGGCACTGCTGGAGTATCGAAACCTCCTGGAGCACAAGAATTTCATCCTGAAAAGTGGACCTGACGACAGGGTTTTGAGCGTTATAAACCGCAAACTGATCGATGTGGGCAACAGGCTGATTGAAGCGCGCAGGAGTTTCATAAACAGGATAGCTCTCAGGTTCTCGGAGATGGTTAAGGATCTTATTGGGGTAGATGGTGCAATTCGATATGTTCCTTCGGTGGATGCCCTTGACGAGGATATCATGAACGAGCGGCTCGGCGAGGAGATAAAGAGGGGTTTTTCGCTGATTGGGCCTCATCGGGACGACTTTCTGATAGAATTTTCAGCCCATGCGGCCTCTGAAGTGGCCTCTGAGGGCGAGAAGCGGCTGTTAGTTTTGAGCCTGATCCTCACCATAAGGGATGTGTGGAGAGATGAGCGCGGCGAACAGCCCGTTCTGCTGTTAGATGAGCCGCTCAGCCTCCTTGGCGATCGGAAAATAGAGAAGTTGTTGCAGATGTTTTCGGGACAGACGATATTGACCGCTGTCCGCGATCCGGGATATGCCGACAAAACCATAACCCTCCAATAAAATGCATGTAAAATTTTGCATTTGGCCATAAAATAAATTAAACCCGAAATTAGGAGGTGAATGAGATGTTGCTCAGCCTTATGACAGCGGCCGTTTTTATGGCGGATACGGCGAATTTCGCACTTGTGACCGTAAACGGCGACACCGTGTGGTTTTCAAGCTTCAGGGGCAAACCGCTCGTCGTGATCTTCTGGTCCCCATGGTGTCCGCACTGCCAGCACGAGCTCCCTGAGATCAACAAGCTGTATGAAAAATATCACCCTCAGGGCGTCAATTTTATCGGCATCACGCGGGCAGACAGCTCCACCCTCGCGGAAAGCATCGAAAAGTTTGGCATCCAATATCCTGAGTTCGTAAACATGCTGGATGTCGTCACACAACCGATATTCGGTGAAATCCCCGGTGTGCCTACCACCTTCATATTCGATTCCGATGGAAATCTGTATTTCAAGAAGATAGGATATGCTGGGGCGGAGGTTTTCGACGAGCAGCTTTCAAATTTGTTAGAATTGTCAGAACAGGAGAAGCAAAAGCACAAATGGGACTGGCTCAAAAAGCTGTGGCCATTTTAAAACTAAGGCGGCGGGGTTTCCCGCCGCCCTGACCTCCTTGATTTCCCTTCACCACTTATTCACCAGAAGCAGGGATGAGGATTAACCCTGTCTTTGAAGTATTGGGGGATGCCGTCGTGGAACAGCGCATATCTGGACAGCTCATCAATGTTGCTCTTATCGATCAGGATGAATTCGTGAGTGCTGCTGACAAGCGCATAAGAGGTGATGCCGACCAGGATCCAGGCTGGCAGCGAAGCCATCAGGAAAAATCCATGAGTTATCGTAGATATCGCTTCCAGCAACGCTGTTGCTCCGATAGAGCTTTTTATAGCTATTTTAGAACGCTGATTGATGGCATCTACCATTATTTCTCTGATATCTTCCAGCCTGAGGGCATAGACATTTTCCCCACGCATTTTTCCCGTGTGTATGTAAAGCGTATCATTCTCGATGCCAAGGATATAGCCCTTCAGTTCATACTCGCAATCTTTGTATTGCACATACGCAAGGAAGCCCCATTCCCTTAACATGTTTCCAAAGGTCATCCCCAATTCGGTCCTGGCGGGTTCTTCCTGTTTTTGCTGCCATCCCATTCTCCCAATTGGCCCCATTTGGCCGATCAGGGCCGAAACAATGAGCAGAGTCAACATGATCCCCTCCCTATTTAAAAGCTATCATGCCCTTCTTTATCCTCGATTTGAAAAATATTTCGCGTGCATTGGGTTCGCCTGCCTTGTAGGATCTGGCAAAGTAGCGGTAAGCGCTATCCGGATGGAACAGCAAATAAAAGGCGAGCTCCGGATTTGCGTCCTTCATCCATTCCTCCCTCTGCCATTCGTAGTAGTAGCCTCTCGTTTTTAGGAAAAACTGGTAATCCCCGTCACCGACAGGGAACTCAAGCACCAGCGTGTCATCGGGATAGGTAACCAGATAGTCGCCGCGATTTTTGGGAAGCTGAGCGTCAACCTGAATGTAATCTCTGGCGGTGCCAACCACACCTGAAAGCGTGACCCTATCGATCTCCCAATCGCCTTTGACCTCGGCAAACCCGACGACTATGGTGTCGGTCCCCGGATTGTCGAATGTGACGGTGAAGTCCTCGAACGCAATTGGCCCCTCATACCGCAGGGAGGCTATCGGCCTTGAATTCACATAAATCTCTGGTTTCACGATTTTGCTCCATGAACGCAGCGAGTAGTAAAACTTCGTTCTTTTCAGCGTAGATTGCGAATCCCATGCCCTGAGTGAGTCGAAATAGCTGTAACCGGCAAGACCTATGATGCCATACATGATGTGGGTTCCCAGAAGTGAGTTTCTCATCTTGAAGTTCAGCGCAATTCTTCTGGTTCCCGGATTTTTGAAGTAGAACACGAGCGTGTCTCGCCTCGCAAGGTCGTTCGAGTCAGCTTCAGAGACATAAACAACATGGTCGGCCTTTGTAACCCTGTCGAGCTCGCAATGTTCGCACTGGAACGGTGGAATCCCCTCGGTTGTCCTGATGAAAGACTTGCTTTTGCGGTCAAAGTAAACCTCGTAGCCGTTTCGTGGCACTGCGATGAGGCGGACATTTCTAACGAGGTGGGTCTCCATGGCCTCGTTTTTCATGAGCAGCCTCACGACACCGTTGTCAACTGTCGCATCTATGCGATCTAAGTCCCACATCTCAAGCGATTTCATGATCGAAAGCGAGAACCCCTCGGCCACAAGGTCGCCTTTTTCGTTGTAAAAAGTGGGACATGAGCCGAAACAGGCTTTGGGATTGGTCAGGCAAAAAACTGTCAGAGCCGTGGAAGCCACAACTCCAGCACCAACAAGTGATTTTGATATAAACACCGTAGCTTTCTCCTCGGGCAATTTATACTCGACGAATAGAACATCCTCGGTTGGCAGTTTCATGTTAGAGATCTGTTTTTGAGTCATAGGTGTCCACTGAGTTATAAGAATCCCCTTTCTTATCCACACCGAATCGTCTAAAACCTCCAGCATGTCCGCAGTAGTAACAATCGCACGATTACCTTTTAGGTGCAGCAGGATGCGGTCGTTCGTTCCGAGCGAACTCCTCAAGGAGTTCCAGTCGGATACATTACTAACGGAATTCCTATACACATTGCCGCAATTGGCGGCCACCACCAACATTATCATGAACGCAACTCTAACCGTTCTTGATGCTCTCATAATGCTCAAAATTTAATGATGGCCTCTCTCAAAAATCAACAATCACCGTTTCCAGAGACCTTTTGACAGTGTATAACCAAGTGCTGTGTCGTGACTTATGCTTCGATGAAAAGGGAAGGGTGGAGATTGAACTTCGTCAAAGTCGGATGCACAATTATTCCCTCTAACTCAGGAGGTAGAAAATGATGGGATTTCTGCTTCTCTCGGCGATTGCGTTCAGCGGCGTGAGGCCGCCTGCCGTGAGCAACATGTTCTATCCGGGCGATTCCGCTGTGCTCTATGACAGCGTGCGGGAAATGCTGAACGATGCGGCTCAACAGGAGATTTACGGGAACATCATTGCCCTCATCGCTCCACATGCGGGCTATCGTTACTCCGGATCGGTTGCTGCTGAGGCGTTCAAACAGGTCTATGGGAAACATTACGATGTCGTCGTGGTTCTTGGCGTAGCGCACAGGTATCCGCTGCGCACGATCTCCGTTGCACCTTACACTGCCTATCGCACACCTCTTGGGACGATCCCCATTGACACGGCGCTGGCCAAACAGCTTATCGCAGATGGGGTTGTCGATACCGTCAGGCAGGCACATGTCAAAGAGCACTCGATAGAGGTCGAATTGCCATTCCTCCAGGTCGCACTGAGCGGCGACTTCAAACTACTGCCGATAATTGTGGGATACACGGGCGAGATCTGCCGCTATCGTG
>JALVZN010000115.1 GCA_027037615.1 Caldifarciminota bacterium
CGTGATAGCCTATTGCCCCTGGATCCTTTCCGCCATGACCGGCGTCCACCACGATAGTCTTAATCGTGCGTCTCGGCGTGGATGTCCTGCTCCGCTTGCCGGCCACACGGGATGCGCCGCCACCAGCCCCGCGCTTCCTGAAGAATTTGAAAACGCTCAAGGTATCCGAGACACGAGCGAACTTGTAGCCGACGGATTGGTAAAACCTGAACTTGAAGGCAACTCCATTTCGGGCATGTTTTATGCGCGCAAACTGATAAAGTTTGTGGTCGCCCTCAATCCAGCACGGGCCGCCGTAAAAACCGGCTTTCACCCAGATTTTGACCGTGTCGGCGTTCGTAAAGACCTTGGGCAATAACCCCTTGTCGTATGAGATCTTGACCACAAGTGTGTCGAATTTGTGTGTTATCAGAAACCGATGGATGCTCGGCTTGTAGGGAATTTCAAAAAAGTTGTGGTTCAGCACATCCCAGTAGATGTAGCGGTCATATTTCTGCCACAGGATCCTTAAGGCCTGCGCCCAGAAATCGGCAGGGATTGCGAGTTTTTTGATGTTGCCGCGCCTTTTGAGCACGATTGGCAGGTCGATTTTGTTCCCGTAAACGATCAGCTGTGAATTCACCGTGTCGATTGTGACGATGTTGCCGTAGGGATCCGAGAGTGCCACGCCTCTGGACGAGATGGCGTAATCGAAGTCGAAGGTGTGTGCTATCTCCTGAACGGAGACCATATCCCAGCTTGAGAACATGGAATAGCGCACCGTGTATGTCTTGAAGGCAGTTATGAGCAACAGATTGAACAGAAACAACTTCATAGCGACCTTTTCAATGCGGCTTTTGCTTCTCTTTCCAGTTCACGCCTTTTTATCGTCTCCCTCTTGTCGTATTTCCGTTTGCCGCGCACGAGCGCCAGCTCAACCTTCACGAGATGGCCTTTCAGGTAAACCTTCAGCGGGATGAGCGTCAGTCCTTTCTCCTTGACCTTGCCGATGAGCCTTTTTATCTCCCATTTGTGGAGCAGAAGCTTTCGGGGCCTGAGCGGGTCGTGCCCGAACTTACCGGATGGGTCATAAGGGGCGATGTTCATTCCGAGCAGATAGACCTCGCCGTCCTTGACATCGGCATAAGCGCCTTTGAGCGAGACCTTGCCTTGCCGAATCGATTTGACCTCACTGCCCTTAAGCTCGATGCCCGCCTCGAATGTCTCAAGTATCTCATAATCGAACCGTGCCTTTCGATTTTCGGCTATCTTTTTGATCGTCGGCTGCGTCATTTCCCGTAAATCACCTCCAGCCTGTGCACATCACCGACCGCACCGAGCGGCGAGAATGCATACACGACCGTGATGCCCCTTATCGCGCCCACTTTCACGCCGAAGTTCACGCCAGAGAGGATGTCTCTGCCCCGTTCAAAATGGTAGCTTTTGCCGTGTAATTGGTATCCGAACTGAAACGACACGAATTTTTGAATCCTTATCTCCGAAGTGAATGAGAGGTTCAGACCATAATCCAGCGAGTAGTCGGCTCCGAATGCAAAGCCCAACCCCTCCCTGCTGCTCCATACCGCGCCCATCTGAAGCTGTATTGGCATGGCGGAGCTCCGGGTGTTGCTGAACTTCTTGACTTCTAACCCTATATTTCTCAGTGCTATGCCCAGGTTTAGCCTGCCATAAAACACATCGTCGATCGGGTAGAATGCGCCTCCGTTGGCTGTCACGCCCACCGAGTAGTCGGATTCTATTCTGCGGTAAGTGAGGTTGCCTCCAACTCCGATTGTCAGTCCATTTGAGAGCTTTTTGAATCTGTAAGCCCCGCCGAGCGTTATGAAATTGACCTGAAAATCCCCGAGGTAATTTCCAGCTTCATCCAATTTCGGGATACTGCCGGAGTTGAGGAAATTGGCGTAAAATCCCATGTCCTTTCTGGCATAAGCTATCTGGCCGTAGGTGATGCCGGCTATGTAAGAGTTCATCGAAACCACAAATTCGCTTTCTTGCGGCAGGAGCGATGGGTTTGAGAAAAAGCTTCCGGGCAGAGGTGCTGCTGCGAACGATGGGCCAAACACGGCCTGATATGGGGTCATCTCCATCTTCAAAAACTTGTAATTGTAACTCCCTGCGAAAGATAGGGACGCTGTGCCCAAAATCAATAGCAGGATTTTTCTCAACATCGGGTATGCCCTCCTTTTCAGGTTGTTGATTATACGATAGATATGCACTTATAGCCATTCAGCTGGCGTGGAGCCTATTTGCGGTCCATGAAGAGGAAAGGTTTCCACCTTGCGTCGGGTATTTTCAAGCCGCTGACAAGGAAAACGATATAGCTTGGTTTTCGCGGCTTTTTGAGCAGTTTCATGCCCGCCTGTTCAGGCGTGCGGTCGCCCTTTTTGTTGTTGCACTCGACGCAGGCGCACACGAGGTTTTCCCATGTGTCCTTGCCGCCCAGCCTTTTGGGAATCACATGGTCAATGGTGAGTGGGAGATCCCGCCTGCCGCAATACTGACATGTGTAGTTGTCCCTTTTGAGGATGTTTCGCTTGGTCAACGGGATCTCCCGCC
>JALVZN010000116.1 GCA_027037615.1 Caldifarciminota bacterium
TCAGCCAGACTGAAACCACGACAGCAAACAAAATCGCAAGCGAAAAAATGAAAAATGCCATTTTTATCACCTTCCTATCATCTGGATGCCAAGCCTATGGCACCCCACATGTTTTGAACCCTGCCTTCCCTGCGATATGAATTCAGCAGATCCGCCCTTTCGTATGTGCACAGTCCGGAATCCACGATGTTTTCAGGCTTTACGCCGACCTCGACAAGCCTGTGCCTGTTGTATTCGACGAGGTCGAGGTAGAAGTCTCCGTCCCTGATGGCTACGCCGTGATCGAACAGTTTGGCCACATCTTCGCCCACGCGATAGCACCTGCCGCATATACCGGGACCGATGGCGACATGGATGTCCTTCGGGTCGCTCCCAAACCTATTGCGCATTGTCTCAACCGCTTTCGCTGCTATCCCCTTCACGGAGCCACGCCATCCAGCATGGACAGCACCGAACGCCATGCGCTCAGGGTCCATGAGAAAAATCGGGTAACAGTCTGCCACTTTGACGGCGAGGAACAACCCACTGCGGGACGACACGAGCCCATCCCCTTCGAGTTCTCCATCCACTGGAGCGTCAACCTGATAGATCTTAGCGCTGTGTATCTGCTTGAGGTGTGCTATGTTGCGGATTCCAAGCGTGTCAAGAAAAGCCCTGCCCTGCTTGCAGGTGAAAACCACCCTGAACGGCAGTTCAGTCGTGAATTCGAGATATTTGCGTCCGTCAATCTCTTTCAATTCCCATTGCCCGAAACTCATCTTTCACCTTCTCCTTGATTGATGCGCAGACACATTCGCCCGAACGAGCATCCATCATCCTCTCCTCCGCGCCACGACAACCCTTGGCAGACCTGCGAGATCGTTTTCCACGCGGAACGACCAGCCGCTTTCCTGCATCAGCTTCCTGACATGGTTTTCTATTGTCGGCGAGATCTCAAAAATGAGCGTGCCGCCCTTCTTAAGCCGTTTTTGCGCCTGCTTCACAATCTTTCGTATCACTTCAAGCCCATCTTCGCCTCCATGCAGTGCGATTGTGGGCTCCGCCCTGACCTCAACGGGCAAAGAGCTGAATTCCGAGGTCATGATGTATGGCGGGTTGGATACGATGAGGTCGAACTTCCCTCTGACATTGTCGAGGACATCCGTGAGCACGAATTTGACCCTATCCTCCACACCGTGCAGAGCGCTGTTCTTGCGGGCGATCGCAAGGGCTTCGGGCGAGATGTCCGTAGCCACGCAGCGCAGATTTACCCTCTCCTTCAGCATTGAGATTGCTATACATCCGCTTCCGGTGCCCACATCGGCACACAGCGCCTGCCCATCGCGAGGGACAATATCGAGCGCTATCTCGACAAGCAGCTCCGTCTCCATGCGTGGTATTAGGACATTCTGATCGACATAGAAATCGTTGCCGAAGAATGGGGCTTTTCCAAGGATGTAGGGCATTGGCAGTCTGGTTTTTATGCGCAGTTCGATCGCCTTTCCGATAAGCCTGAGCTCCTCCTCTGAGAATTCAGCCATGCCGATGCGAAATCTCCAGAAATCGCGCTTAAGCAGGTATTCGACGGCCATCTTCAGCTCGTAGTCAGGGTTATGCGAGATGCGAGCAAGCTCATCCCTGAGCTGTTGAAACTTTGTGGATGTCGTAAATGTGGCGTTCCGAATGGATTGTCCTGTCGTCATTTCTCCGCTTTTTCCAGTTCCTCCAGCTTACGCCGCTCTTCTTCCTGCAGGAGTGGCGCAATCACGAGGTCAAGGTTGCCCTCAAGCACAGACTCGAGGTTGTAAATCGTGAGGCTAATTCTGTGGTCCGTAACTCGATTTTGCGGGAAATTGTATGTCCTGATCTTCTCGCTCCTATCGCCTGTGCCGATGTAGCTGCGTCTGAGCTGGCCGAGTTCTCTCTCCCGCTGCTTCTTCTGCATGTCAAGCAGCCGTGCCTTGAGTATTCGCATGGCCTTGGCCCTGTTTTTATGCTGGGAACGCTCATCCTGGCATGTCACAACTATTCCGGTGGGAAGATGGGTAATCCTGACGGCGGAATCCGTCATGTTGACATGCTGTCCGCCGGGGCCGCCTGCCCTAAATGTCTCGATTTTCAGCTCATCCGGATTGATGTCAACATCGTCCACCTCTTCCGACTCCGGAAGCACGACCACGGAGGCAGTGGATGTGTGTATCCTGCCGCCGGACTCCGTGACAGGGATCCGCTGCACCCTGTGGACACCCGATTCGTATTTCAACCTACCGTAAGCGCCATCGCCTTCAACAAGGAAAACGACCTCTTTGTAGCCGCCCAACTCCGTTTCATGCAGTTCCGTGACCGAAACCTTCCAGCCCCTGTCCTCGGCGTAGCGGACATACATCTTGAACAGGTCTCTTGCGAAAAGCGCCGCCTCCTCGCCACCGGTTCCAGCCCGAATTTCGACTATTGCGTTTTTCCTGTCGTCGGGATCCTGAGGCAAAAGGAGCCTTTTCAGCTCCTCATCGAGCTTCTCCAGCTGAGACCGATAGCTCTCCAGCTCCTCTTGCAGGTATTCGCGCATCTCAGGGTCGTCCGTTTCGGCGAGCATCTCCTGAGCGGAATGGATCTCGTCCACAAGCCGCAGGTAATCGCGCGCTGCATCCGCAAGCGGCTTTAAATCCGAATATTCCTTTGCCAGCTGCTTGTATTTTTTCTGGTCGGAGACTATCTCAGGTTTGCCGAGCGAATTCTCGATCTCCGAAAACCGTTGCAGTATTTTCTCCAGTCCCTGGCGTTCCATAGCGAGTTATCAACAGGGCCTTAAGCGATTATTCAACAACGATGTTCTTGATAAGGATCTCAGTGACAGGCTGCCTGTGTCCCTTTTTGCGGCGATATTTCTTTCTTCTTTTGAACTTAAATACGATCACTTTGGGCAATTTTTTGTGGCCTATCACCTCGGCAACCACCCTTGCCCCCTCCACAGTCGGGGTTCCGACCTTAACGGTGTTGCCGTCTGAGACCATAAGGACTTTTGAAATGACGATCTCGTCGCCCTTCTTCACATCCTGTTTTGGTATCAAGACCTTCTCATTTTCATGGACTTTCAACTGTTTGCCCATTGCATCGATTATTGCATACATTTCAGACACCTCCCGTTTGAAGATTTGGATGTGGTATTACTGGCCACCCTGTCCTTGCTGCGGAGCGACAGGTGGCAGGTTGAGAGTGCCGGTCTTCTGCGCTTTTTCGAGTGCGCTGCCTGTGCTTGTCGGCGAATGGATAGCAGAGAGCGTAAGCGAAAGCACGAAGAACAGCGTTCCGAGTATAGCGGTCAACTTGGTGAAAAATGTTGGAGCCCCGCGAACACCAAGCACATTCTCGATGCCACCAAGTCCGCCAATTGCACCCAGACCACCGCCACGCGGCTGCTGTATCAGCACCACGGCAATGAGAAGAAGAACTATCAAAATGTAGATCGCAACAAGCAATGTGTAGAGCATTTTTTGCCTCCTTCTGCGCTATTTTGCGTTATTGATTATGCCGATGAAGCTATCCGCCTTGAGAGATGCGCCTCCCACGAGCGCACCATCAACATCGGGCATGCTGGTCAACTCGGCGGCGTTCTCAGGCTTCACGCTGCCGCCGTAAAGGATGGTTACCCTATCGCCAATGTCATTGCCGTAAATGGCGTTAATTTCCTCCCTGATAAATGCGTGCACCGTCTGAACCTGCAGCGGGTTGGCGTTTTTGCCAGTGCCTATGGCCCAGATCGGCTCGTAAGCGATCACGATGTTTTCAACTTCGTCTATGAGAATGCCATCAAGGGCACCTTTGAGCTGTTTTGTGACCACATCGATTGTTTTGCCGCTCTCGCGCTCCTCAAGGTTTTCACCAACGCAGAGGATTGGCGTCATGTTGTGGGCAAGGACGGCTTTGATTTTCCTGTTCACGATCTCATCGGTCTCGCCGAAGTATTTACGCCTTTCAGAGTGACCCACGATCACATATTCGACACCCAGATCCGAAAGCATCAGAGGCGAAATTTCGCCGGTGTATGCGCCCTCGTCCTCCCAGAACACATCCTGAGCCCCGAGTTTTATCGGCGATCCGCTTATGGCTCCACCCACGGAATAGAGAGCTGTAAACGGCGGCATCACAACAACTTTGTAGTCACTCCTCGAAAGCTTTATTTTGATCTCCTGAACGAGGCTCAATGCCTCAGGAACAGTTTTGTGCATCTTCCAGTTTCCAGCTATTATCTTTTCTCTCATTTCTTTTTCTCTCCTGGTTCCTCCTCCACCCCAAGGACAAGAGGCGACATGCCAAGCGTTTCCCTGATCTTTGACTCTATTTCCATGGCTATCTCAGGATTTTCCTCAAGGAAACGGCGAGCATTTTCACGCCCTTGCCCAAGTTGTGTCTGCTCATAACGATACCATGTCCCGGATTTCGTGATTATCCCGAATTTGACACCATAATCGATAAGTTCGCCTTCACGAGAGATGCCCTTACCGTAAATAATGTCAAATTCAGCCACCCTGAAAGGCGGCGCAAGCTTATTTTTAACGACTTTGACCCTAACCCTGTTGCCGACAGGCGTATCTCCAGCCTTGAGCGTGGCTATACGCCTGATGTCCAACCTGACGCTGGCGTGAAATTTTAAAGCAAGTCCGCCGGGAGTTGTCTCCTGCGGCCCATACCCAATCGAACCGATTTTATGCCTTATCTGGTTTATGAAAATGGCGCATGTGTTCGATTTTGACATGACGCTGACGAGTTTGCGCATGGCCTTGGCCATCAAACGGGCCTGAAGCCCGACCTGCATGTCGCTCATCTCGCCATCTATCTCGGCTCTCGGCACGAGTGCAGCGACCGAATCGACAACTATCAGGTCAACCGCACCACTCCTGACGAGCGTCTCAGCGATGTCGAGCGCCTGCTCACCGGTATCCGGCTGCGACACCAGAAGGTCCTCCAACTTAACGCCAAGTGATTGGGCGTAAATCGGATCCATCGCATGCTCAGCATCTATGAAAACAGCCACTCCGCCGCTTTTCTGAACCTCAGCTATCGCATGCAGTGCAAGCGTGGTTTTACCAGATGATTCAGGGCCGAATATCTCCACGACCCTGCCGCGAGGATAGCCACCTATACCAAGCGCCATGTCGAGACTTAAAGAACCAGTCGGTATAACAGGAACTTTCTGAGAAGCCATGTCCCCAAGCCGCATGACAGCGCCTTTGCCATGCGATTTCTCTATCTGCTTGAGGGACATTTCGAGTATCTTTTTCTTGTCTATGTTTCCTTTATCTTTGCTCATGGTTTCCCCCAATAAAAGGTTGATAGGCCTGAAATTCAAGGCCAACATTATACCCCAAAAAATCGCTATCACGCAAGTTTTTAGCGCTGTTCAAGGGTTTAAATGTCAGTCTCACACCTGAGTTGCTGAGAATAGGTGACGGCCTGTCATACTTGTCAACTGTAACATCTGCCGTCGGCTTGACTTAAATACTGTAACAGCCAGATAATAATCTGCGAATCAGGAGGTCCCGCCATGATCAGGAATATTCAATAACAAAGCTACCTCGCAACTGCCTGATACGATATTACGGATTAAATCCCCTATCTTCCTGGAGGTGATCGATATGAGACCAATTGTTAGTGTCAGGGATTTATGGAAAATTTATCGAAAGGAGACCCGCAAAAGCGGACTAAGATATGCAATCAAATCCCTTTTTAAGCCACAATATTCTGAGATTGAAGCACTTAAGGGGATATCGTTCGAGGTTTACGAAGGCGAGATGGTGGGATTTGTCGGGCCGAATGGCGCTGGTAAAACCACCACAATGAAAATTATCTCTGGCGTTATCTACCCCTCTTCCGGAACGGTGGAAGTTTTGGGCTATGTTCCTACGGAAAGGAAGCCTGAATTTCTTAAAAATATTGCTCTTTTCATGGGGCAAAAAGGGTTCTTGTCGATTGTCATCTGGGATCTGCCGCCTGTGGATGGGTTTGAACTGATATGTCACATCTACGGGATACCCCATGATGAATACAGGAAACGATTGGATTTTTTTGTGGATTTACTTGATCTCAAGGGACTTATAGAGACACCGTTGCGGAAACTATCTCTGGGGGAACGGACTAAGGTTGAACTTGCTGCTGCTCTCCTCCATTTCCCGAAACTGGTCATCCTTGATGAGCCCACTATAGGGTTGGACATTGTGTCGCAGGCAAAACTGAGGGATTTCCTGAAGGAGTACAACAAAACCACCAACGCTACAATCATATTGACATCCCATTACATACGCGATGTCGAGGACCTTGCCAGACGGCTCATCGTCATACATCACGGGGAGATCATTTTCGATGGTCCCCAGGGCAAGATAATCGACAGGATGTCAAAAACCAGAACGATTCGTATCCACCTAAATCCATCAGGGGCAAGCCCCAAATTTGATACTTTAGGCAAAATCATTGAAACCGATAGTGAGTCCGTGACCATCGAAGTTGAACGGGAGAGAGTCAGGGATGTGGCGCGGGTAATATTGAATTTTGACGCAGTGCTTGACATTGCCATTCAGGAGCCGCCTCTTGAGGATGTCTTAAGAACTATGTTTACCAGGGAGGAACATTTCCATGAATAGGTTGCGATTCTACATTTCCGTGCTCAAAGTTGAGATAAAACTTGGGCTAAAATACAGAGTTGATCTTTTGCTCAGCACCACTAACCTGGTTTTTCCTATGGCCATCTATTTCTTTGTGTGGAAAAACATCTACGGGCGAGGCGGACAATTGGGCGATTATTCCATGAAAGCCATTCTGACTTACTATCTTGTCTCTCTGATACTTTACGGTACTATGCCGATTTTCGCGAATTACAATACTTCGGAAAGCATAAGAGACGGTCGGTTGACCTATTTTCTGACGAAACCAATGTCTCATTTCAATTATTCCATGTTATCTGTCCTGGGGATGACAATCGTGTGGCTTACAGCTAATGTGATAGGGATGTCCATTGTAGTCATCGCTATAAGAAAACACCTCATCGCTCCCACTTTCCACAACATCTTATGGGGTATCATCTTCTGTCTGATTGGGTTTGCTGTGGCTTTCATGGCAGGCTATATGTTGAATTTAAGCGCATTCTGGTTTGGTGAACCTAAAGGAATAACCAGATTGTGGGATTGGGCGGTCGCTTTTGCAGGCGGTGCCATTGTTCCACTGGATATCACGCCTCTCACAAAAATTTTCGATTATCTGCCGTTCAAATACATTTATTTTGTCCCTGCACAGGTGATCCTTGGCCGTATTTCGAGCGAAGGCTGTATTTCCGAGCTGATCCGCGGTTTAGGATGGGTAATTGTGCTGCGCATCTTGACGAGATACATCTGGCTACGGGGTGTCAGACAATATGAAGCACCAGGAGGCTGAATCATGCACACTTTCGCTTTGATCTGGCATTTTTTTGTTCTGAAACTCAAGAGGGAAATGATATTCAAGGTTAACTTCTGGATGCAGGTGCTTTCGAGAGTTTCTTATATCATCGTTTTAGCCATTTTCTTTGAGATAGTTTACCAACATGTGAGTGCCATAGGCGGATTTTCACATAATGAGATGCTTTTACTCGTTGGCACTACCGGGATAACACTATCAATTTTTCGCACATTTTTTCAGGCAACAACATGGCGCCTGGGCAATCTAATTCGCTACGGCGGAATAGAATTTATTATCACAAAGCCTATCAATTTGAAGCTATTTGCCGCGTCCTGTGAACCTGATCCGACCGAGATCATGGGATTGCCCATCCCGTTAGCTATCATAATAATCGCTTCAAAAGGGGCTAATTATCCGTTATGGCGTTGGCTGCTGTGGCTTTCGGGAATCTTTATGGGAATTGCTCTGTTCCTGGAAATCTTATTGTCCATAAACGCATTACATTTTAAGTTCGTAAGCATCAGGGCAATGATATGGATAGTTCAGGATTTCCTCGAATTTACCCGTTTCCCATTTACGGTTTACCCGAATTTGCTGAAATTCATCCTCATCTTCGGAGTGCCTGTATTCTTCATATCAAATTTTTCGGTCATGTTGCTGACCGGTAAAATAAAAATTATCTGGTTTGCTATCGGGTTTTGCCTCGCAATCTTCTGGTGGATATTAGTGGATAAACTATGGCTATTTGGGATGAAACATTATGAAGGTGCTGGAACAAGCGTTTAAATTGACAATCCTCGAAATGGATAATCGCCGAGGCCTGAGCTAACTTATCAAATCCTATTGATGAGTTTCTTAAGGCGTAATTTCTTGTTGACCGTGATGCATCATTAAAAAAGGTACTTGAAATTTTAATCCTTCACTCCTCATTTGCTAACCTCCTCTTTGCTGAACGATATAACCTCCTTATAAGCGTAATTATCTCTCTCCTAAGCTGATAGAGA
>JALVZN010000117.1 GCA_027037615.1 Caldifarciminota bacterium
CCCCAAGGAGCTTGAGTTCCAGTCTAAGCCATCTCTCCTGTCCCTCTGTTCCGGGTTCAGCAATCCTCGGTGCCCTGCGCTGAGGCGTAGCAAACCTCGCATTGCCTCGCCCACCTTTTCCCCCTTTCGCCACAAGCAGTTTCTGACCGTGCTCTGTGATCTCACCTATCAGTTCACCGGTTATATCATCGTAAACCACTGTTCCGAGAGGGACACGGATTATGACATCTTTGCCTTTTCTGCCATGCTTTTTCTGCGGCCCACCCGGCTTCCCGTCCTCAGCCCTGAAAATCCTGTTATACCGAAAATCGAACAATGTTTTGAGCGAGCGGTCACCCACAAGGTAAACGCTGCCGCCATCGCCGCCATCACCACCGTCAGGCCCACCGCGTGGGACAAAAGCTTCCCTGCGGAAATGCACCATCCCATCGCCACCTTTGCCGGCTATCACTCTTATCCTTGCGAGATCTACGAATGTCCGTTTTGCGTCTTTGGCTTTGCTCATAATCAAAATCCCCGTGAAATTTTAATTGTTGGCACGGACAAAATCAATTTGTGCGCAGATGAGTGTAAATCAGGCTATTTTCACCCACAACTACAAGTCTTTGGAATTATTTGATGTGTGGTTTAAAATATCCACCATCCAATTTGCACATGAGGAGTGAAAAAGATGCCTAACGGATTGGTAATATATTTGGTGGGGATGTTGTTTATCGGAGGGAAACACAACAATGATGTGGGTAACAAAAAGCCTTTCACGCTGAAACCCGGAGATGTCATCTATCTCAAAATGTGGAGACATCCAGAAGTCACAGATACATTTTACATAGGAGCAGATAGCATTGTGGAATTCCCTCTAATCGGGCCAATTAAGGTCGTCGGCATGACTGCAAGCAAACTGGACAGCGTGCTTACTGAAGCTTATTCCAGATATTACAAAAATCCACAACTCGATGTCATCCCTCTGTTCAAAGTTGCGGTTATGGGAGAAGTAAACAGACCGGGGGTATATCTGGTGAAGGAGACAGACGGGTTTTTCGAGGTTTTGGCTCTCGCTCAGGGGACAACATCCAAAGCCGATCTATCAAGGGCTAAAATTCAACGAGGTGACGAGGTTATCACCATCAACATCAAGAATGCGCTTAACCAGAGAAAAACTTTAAAAGAAACCGGATTGCAGTCCGGCGACATAATCATAATCCCTAAAAAATTCTGGCCAAGTTTGATGGAAATCTATTATGTTGTTGCCACACTGGGACTTATTTGGTCGGTCTATACAGCTATAAAGGGAGGAAAGTGAACATGGGTAAGGTATCACTTGACGAAATCAAATCTATGATAGATAGACGAGAATTCAGAGTAGGTGTAGTGGGGTTGGGCTATGTTGGTTTGCCACTGGCAGTTGAGTTCGCAAAGGCAGGTTTCCATGTAACCGGCTTTGATGTTGACCAGAAAAAGGTGGATCTCTTAAATGACGGTAAGTCGTATATCCCCGATGTGTCACAAGATACGCTTGGTGAGCTCGTAAAAGACGGACTTCTGGATGCAACAACCGACTTCTCCAGAATCAAGGAGATGGACGGGATTATAATCTGCGTGCCAACACCTCTATCTAAAACCAAAGACCCCGATATGAGATACATACAGAGCGCTACTCATAGCATAGCCGGAAATTTGAGAGAAGGGCATGTGATCTCCTTAGAAAGCACAACTTACCCCGGCACCACAGATGAGTTCGTTAAGCCAATACTCGAATCAAGCGGACTGAAGGTTGGAAGAGACTTTTTCCTCGCTTTCTCACCAGAAAGGATTGACCCCGGAAACAAAAAGTATCAGGTGAAAAACACACCCAAAGTAGTAGGTGGAGTTGAACCCAATTCAACTGAGATAGTTTCCTATCTATATTCGAAGGTGATCGACAAAGTTGTGCCTGTTTCATCAGCCAAAGCAGCCGAGATGACAAAACTTCTTGAAAACACTTTCAGAAGTGTGAACATCGCCCTCGTCAATGAGTTTGCCATCATGTGTCAAATCCTTGGTATCGATGTCTGGGAGGTCATAGAAGCAGCGTCAACAAAACCTTTCGGGTTCATGCCGTTTTATCCGGGACCGGGCATTGGAGGCCACTGTATCCCAATTGATCCTCATTATCTTTCGTGGAAGTTGAAAACATTGAATTACAACGCAAGGTTCATAGAGCTTGCTTCTGAAATCAACACTAATATGCCGAGATATGTCGTCCAGCGTGTCGCAGACGCCCTAAACGAATTTGAGAAGAGTGTAAAAGGTTCACAAATCCTTGTGCTTGGAGTCGCTTACAAAAAGGATATTGACGACACAAGGGAATCACCAGCACTTGATGTTATCGAATTGCTTGAGAACAAAGGTGCAGATGTCAAATACAATGACCCGTATGTTCCGGAGCTGTTCTTGAATGGGAGAACGAGAAAATCAGCCAAACTCACGGAAAAATTGTTACACGATGTGGACTGTGTAGTCATAACAACCGACCACTCGGATTATGACTACAATTGGATAGTTAAGAACTCCAAACTTGTCGTGGACACGAAAAACGCAACTAAAAACATATCGGATGCCTTAAAATCAAAGGTCGTAAAACTATAAGCAGGTGGTGATAAGATGGCAGTTCAGGAAGAAGAAGTCAGCTTGATGGATATAATTGGCGTCCTACACCGCCATAGATATCTGATAATCGGACTTACTGTTTTTGTAACATTGCTTGCCCTTATATATAGCTTGTTGACAAGGCCCGTCTATCGAGCTGAGGCGATGGTACGCCTTTCGATCGCTACTCCTCCGATATCCGTCCTTACTCCGGAAGCCGGCGTCGGGATGGTGCTCGACCCTGTGCAGAGCCAGATCGAGATAATCAAATCCCGCACCGTGTCCGAAAGGGTGGTGAAAAGGCTTGGGCTTAACATCAAGTTTCCAAAGGTGTTCAAAAAGGATACCGCATGGTGCTCAGACTCTGTTCGACCCGGCACCTACAAACTGGTTATCAAGAACAAAGACACTTTTGAAGTGCTGGGTCCTAAGGGAATATTCCTTGGCAGAGGAAAGTTCGGTCATCGATTTGTGTCAACTGACGGCAGGTTCGGATTCGTAATACGGAAAAAAGAAGAAGGATTCTCTCAAAGCGAATACATATTCAAAATAAGGGATCCGCAACTGACTGCTGAGGGCTTCAAAAACAAAGTTAAGGTAATGCAAAAGGGCAATACGGACCTCGCGATCATAAGGCTAAAAGCCTATACCCCTAGAGATGCCGCAATGCTGACAAACGCAGTCGCCGAAGAATATGTGAATTTCACTCTCTACGACTTACGAAAAGAGGCGAGAAGCGTAAGGGACTTCATTCAGAACCAGCTCAACAAAATTGAAAAGGAATTGGAAGAGGCTCAGGACTCCCTCAAAAAATTCAAAGAGCAAACAGGCATATTTATGTTAGATGAGGATGCACGGAATTTGATAAATCGCCTCTCAAATCTCCAGGCGGAATTGACGGCAGCTACCACCGAGAAAGTCGCAACAAAAGCCAGAATTAACAATTTGAGGGCACAGCTTCAGCAACAAAGTGCTCAGCAAAAGGAAAGGCTTTTGACCTCTCCAGAGATAAGTGGCAACCCTGTTGTCCAGTCATTGAAAGACAAACTCACGGAGCTGGAGATCAGGAAGGCTAAGCTTATGGAGGAGTATACCGAACAACATCCTGAAGTTCAGGCTATCAACAGAGAGATCGAAAAGACGAAAGACGAGCTCAGGAAGGCAGTCGGAAGTGCTATGAAAGCAGGCCCGCTTACCAGCGACCCGATAATACAGTCTATCCTGCAGGACCTTATAAAGAGTGAGGCTGACCTTAACGCCCTTGAAGGCCAGATTGAAGCACTTAAGAAGGTCATAAGTTACTATGAAAGCAGAATTAAACAACTACCAACTACAGAAGTCCGCCTTGCCGAGCTGACAAGAGAGGTGGAATCCAAAAAGGCCACATACAACATGTTGCTCTCCAAACTTGAGGATGTGAAGATCACGGAGGCAAGAACCGTAAGCGACGCCAAAGTAGTGGATTCAGCAGTTCCACCAACCCATCCAATCAAACCGAAGAAAAAGCTAAATTTGATCCTTGGCTTTATACTCGGCCTGATGTTAGGGATAGGTGGAGCCTTTGTCTCAGAATATCTCGATACATCGATTAAAGTTCCTGAAGAGATAGAAAACACGATAGGCGTGCCTGTACTCGGCACCATTCCCAAGATCGGCATTGGTATATCTAAGGGCAAAGCAGAAGAACTCATACAGAAAAGGCTGATAACTGTTGGTGATCTTTCTTCCTCACCGGTAGCTGAAGCTTACAGGGCACTAAGGACAAACCTCAAGTTCTCGAGCATAAGCAAGCCGTTAAGAAGCATTGTCATAACAAGTAGTCTCGCACAGGAAGGCAAAAGCACAGTCACAGCTAACCTTGCGATAACTTTCGCACAGTTGAACCACAAGGTCCTGCTTGTGGACGCCGATCTAAGAAAGCCGATGCTTCACAGAATTTTTGGATATAACCGTGTTCCCGGCCTGACTGATGTGCTTGTCGGAAGTCACAGGATCGACGATGTGATCCACGATTTACACAGGATTTCACCCAATCTTATGCTTATAACAAGTGGCCAGATACCTCCAAATCCGGCCGAACTGCTTGGCTCTCAGCAAATGGAAGAATTTTTAGAAGAAACTCTGCAGAGATTTGAGTATATTTTCTTCGATACGCCTCCGGTTTTGCCTGCTACGGACGCATCTGAGCTGTCCTCCAAAACAGATGGCGTTATACTCGTCATAAAAGCACTCGAAACCGAACGAGAGGTCGTCGAACAGGCAAAGAAAATGCTGGATAGGGCCGGGGCCAACATCGTGGGCGCTGTGCTCAATGCCATGGATGTCGAGCGGCAATTCTACTACTACAAATACCGCTACAAACGCTATTACTATTACTACTCTTACACCCACAAAGACCAGTTAAAGGAGTATGAGGCTCATCACAATAACCCCTTGAAGAAGTTTTTGCGAAAGATAAAGAGAGGTAGAAAATGAAGGTATCGCTCATAGGTGTTGGCAACTGGGGAAGGAACCATCTCAGAGTTCTGTATTCCATGCCAAATATCGAACTTGTCTGGGTGTGCGACCTCAGCGAAAAACTGCTCGAGAAAGCCAAAAGCCAATACCCCAACATCAAAACCACACAGGATAGTGACCTTGCGATAAGGGATGCTGATGCAGTCGTAATCGCCAGCTCGGCTGTAACGCACTACGAGCTGGCTAAAAAAGCGCTCGAAACCGGAAAACATGTTTTTGTCGAGAAACCTATGGCGCTGAATGTCGAACACGCTGAGGAACTCGTAAATCTTGCCACACAGAAAGGATTGAAGTTGATGGTGGGCCACCTGCTGCTCTACCACCCTGTCGTCACAAAGCTTAAGGGGATGATAGATCAGGGTGAGATCGGGGATGTGCTTTATCTCTACTCGCGCAGGGTAAATCTAGGCAGAATCAGGTCAGACGAAAATGTGATGTGGAGTCTGGCGCCGCACGACATTTCCGTGGCCAACTACTTGATAAACGAGAAACCCATAATTGTGCGGGCGAAAGGCAAAGATTATGTCCAACCCGGAATACAGGACATGGTGTTCATGGATGTGGAATATGAGAGCGGCAAAATAGCCCACTTCCATGTCAGCTGGCTGGATCCTCACAAAGTGCGCACCCTCGTTGTGGTCGGAACCGATAAGATGGTGGTTTTTGACGACATGAATCAGGACGAAAAGCTCAAGATTTACGATAAAGGTGTCGATTGGGAAGCCCTGAAACAACCGCACGATATACCTCCGGGCACCATTTCTGTCAGATACGGCGACATCTACTCTCCAAGGATAAACATGTCTCAACAGCCTTTAAACATCGAACTAAACCATTTTATAAGCTCAATAGTTGAGGACTTTAAACCTTTGACTGACGGTCAAAACGGGCTCGAGGTGCTCAAGGTGTTGAGCGCCGGTCAGCAATCGCTCGATAACGGCGGAGAGCCCGTTAAAATCCAATGGGAGGATTAAACATGATTCACGAAACGGCGAAAATTGGGGAGGGAACTGGCATAGGCCAGAATGTTTACATCGGCAAAAATGTGGTTATAGGCAAAAATTGCCAGATAGGGCACAATGTGGTTATTCATGACGACACGATCATCGGCGACAATGTCAGGATAGACGACAACACCGTCATAGGTAAACTGCCGATGAAGGCCAAGATGTCAGCCATTACCAAGGAAAAGGAACTTCCGCCAGCCGAGATCGGCAGCGGTGTCCTGATCGGCGCGCTCGTCGTGATTTATCGGGGCGCCAAAATTGGCAAAAATGTCCTGATAGCGGACCTTGTCTCTGTGCGCGAAGATGTGGAGATCGGTGATTACACCATAATCGGACGGGGCGTTACAGTCGAAAACAAGGTCAAGATAGGCAAAAAGGTCAAGATAGAGACAGAGGCCTACATCACCGCCCTTTCCGAGATCGGGGATTACTGCTTCATAGCGCCAGAGGTCACATTCACAAACGATAACTTCATGGGCAGGACGAAAGAGAGATTTAAATACCACAAGGGCGTAACTTTGAAGAAAGGCGCGCGGGTTGGGGCCAACTCGACCTTCCTGCCAGGCATAACTGTCGGGGAAGATGCCGTTGTGGCCGCAGGTTCCGTCGTGACCAAAGATGTTCCGCCAAGGAAGATCGTGCTTGGGGCGCCTGCGCGTGTCTGGCGCGATGTCCCTGAAGAACAATTGCTGGAAAATCAGGACTATTACGAGGGGTAAATCAATTCCCGACAGGCGAGATCGAAGCGGCTCCAGTTTCTGGAGCCGCTTTTTTATTCCTCATCTCCGAAAACGATGGCCTCGAACCTGTATATCTCAGTTGATGGGTCGTGCCAGCATCCTGGCCGCAATCCCGCTTTCAAGCATGTATGGTCGAGAAATGTCTTCCTGTCCCATCCCTCCTCGGTTGCCACCTGAGGCAGCAGCAATCCCTGATACGGGCCCCTCTTTATGAGCAATCCATCACGGCCTACCTGAATCTCGTTCACATCTGAGACCCTTTGGAGAGGAGTAAGCACTGAGACTTCATAGGACAGGTGAGGTAGCTCGTCAGGCGTCACCGGTGGGAAGCGCGGATCGTTAAGTGCAGCAGAGATAGCAACATCCTGAACAGTCTGATAAAGCGGCTTAAGCCCGACGATGTAGCCTATGCATCCTCTCAACTGGCCATGCTTTTTGAGCGTCACAAACGCTCCCCACGGCTCCTGCAATCTCTGGCTTTTAGGTGAGAATTCCGGGATGGGCTCGCCCCGAACCGCCGCCTCAACGCTCTTTTTGGCTATGTCTAAAAGTTCCTCCTTCTCATCTTCCGTCAAAGAAGGTTTTTCATCCACACCCATGCGCGAAAACGATATGCTGGCATATCCGACAACATAACCAACATAATTTCCTGTGATTTCAGCGGAATTGGTGTAGAAGTTGAGCATTGCGGAGTTCACGCCAAGCTTTTTGAGCGCTTTCATGCCAATGGTTATGCCGCCATAACCGCACGCCTCGCATTCGCCCTGCTTTATGCACATGTAAAATTCACTTTCGTTAAGGTCCAGGATATGGGCTATGGTCTTGCTGTCCGTGATCCTGCATTCCTCATAAGAATAACCGTGATAAAGGTCGGAGCTCATTATCAAAATCCAGTCGTCAAGTCCTTCCAGCGCCTCAGCAAGCGCATCAGCGGCTTCTTCGATCAGCTCCATAGTCACAGCTCCCACAAGGAGAGGGGCTATCCGAAATTCGTTATCCAGTATGTATTGCAAGAACGGTAGCTGCACCTCTATCGAGTGTTCAGCGGTATGGAAAATGGTGTTCGGGAAGATGGTCTTCGATCTGGATGTGAGTTCAGCCACGAACTCGGAATTCACCTCAATCTCGCCGAATGGAGTAACCCATTTGCCCGATGGATAGGCAGCCACACCTGAGAAGACTGCCTGATGGGATGGGCCGAGAAGCACAACATTCTCTATGGGTAGCCCCTTCACGAGCTTATAACCAGCAGCGGCCACCGTCCCCGAGTAAGCGTATCCAGCGTGTGGCGAGATCAACCCCATAAGCTCCCCAGTCACCGCTTCAGGAGTGGGCGCATAGCTGAACAACGCATCGAGCACGCCGAGCAACTCCTCTCTGTCACCAGGGTAAAACTGCCCGGCAACAGCCGGCCTCCTTATCTCACTCATGGCCTTTACCTCCGTCCTTTAAAACGCTACTTTATGTGCCTTCGCGCCAGCTCGATAAGTATCTTTTTTGCTCCTCCGTTAACTCATCTATCTCAATTCCCATAGATTTGAGCTTAAGCATTGCAATCTCATCGTCTATCTCACGCGGTAATGTGTAAACCTTTGGTTTCAGCTCATTATGATGTTCCAAAATGTATCTGGTTGCAAGTGCCTGATTGGCAAAGGACATGTCCATTACGGTCGGAGGATGCCCTTCCGCCGCCGCAAGGTTGACGAGACGCCCATCCGCAAGGAGGTATATCCTGCGGCCATCTTTCAAAAGGTAGCGCGTGACATTAGGCCTGACATTTTCAATTTTCACAGCAAGCTCGCTCAGATATTCCTTGTCGATCTCCACATCGAAATGGCCTGAATTCGCAAGCACCGCACCGTCTTTGAGGTTATCAATTGCGCTGCGCCCTATGACATTTTTGTCGCCTGTGACCGTCACGAAGAAATCTCCAAGCGCGGCTGCTTTCGCTATCGGCATCACATTGAACCCATCCATGACCGCCTCCAAAGCGCGCACAGGATCGACCTCGGTGACGATAACCCTTGCGCCCATGCCTTTCGCCCTCATGGCCACTCCTCTGCCGCACCAACCGTAGCCGCAAACCACAAACACGGAGCCGGCGATGAGCAGGTTCGTTGCCCTCAAAATGCCATCTATCGTGGATTGTCCCGTCCCATATCGGTTGTCAAACAGGTATTTCGTGAGCGAGTCGTTGACGGCGATCAGGGGATACTTCAAAACGCCCTCTTTCTCCATCGCCCTGAAGCGAATTACACCTGTGGTGGTCTCCTCAGTGCCGCCGAGCACGCCGTCGGTCAGCCCCTTCTCGTGCAGATACGATGTCAGGTCACCGCCATCATCGATGGTTATCTGAGGTTTGAATTGGGCAACGGCTTCTATGTTCTCGTAATAGGAATCCCTATCCTCGCCGTGAACGGCGAAAACCGGTATCCCATAATCACGGACAAGTGAAGCAGCGACATCATCTTTGGTCGAAAGCGGGTTCGATGCCGCAAGGCGCACATCCGCACCTCCAGCTTTGAGCGTTATCATCAGGTTTGCAGTCTCAGATGTGACATGCAAACACGCTCCAATTCTGACGCCTTCCAGAGGCTTCTCTTTCTCAAACCGCTCCATCAAATTCTTCAAAACCGGCATGTGTTCGCCCGCCCACTCTATCTTTTTCTTTCCCTCATCGGCAAGAGCCAGATCCCTGATTTTGGATTCCATATCATCCTCCTATTGAATTAAGTTGTGGGTAATTATACCGTAATCGGAATGCCTCATGTTAATTGCACCCATCCGCTTTAAACAGCATAATCATCCAGCAAAATCTGGAGGGAAAAGATGAAGGGCGTGCTTGGCTTTCTGAACAGACTGCTCCTGCCCCATGCCGACAAATTTCTCCTTCTGGCCATAAAGTTAGCGGAGATTGTAGTCATAATTTTGATCGCAGCGCTTCTAAAAAAGCACTTCGGGTTCAGATACATAAAGAAGATAGTCCGAAACCTCGATGAGGACACGGAGGCCATCCTCAGATCGGCAGTGGCGTATGGCATCTGGCTAACCGCTATCGTGATAGTGCTTAACATCATGGGCATAAAAATCGAAAGCCTGATAACCAGTCTCGGCCTCATGAGCGTTGCGATAGGCTTCGCAGCTCAGGCGACCATATCAAATTTCATCTCAGGCCTCATGATCATGTTTGACAGGTCTGTCAGGATAGGCGATGTCATTGAGGTCAACGGCAACATAGGGACAATTCACAGCATCGGCATCCTATCTACACGGCTTAAGACCTTCGACAACCTCCTGATCAGGGTGCCAAATCGGGAACTTCTGGACAGCGATGTGAAAAATTACACATTCTTTGACATCAGGAGGTTCGAGATTTTAGTTGGGGTCTCCTACTCGACGGACCTTCAAAAAGCGAGAGAGGTCATCCTGAAAGCCCTTTCAGAGATCGAGGACATACTTGATGATCCCGCACCTCTGGTATGGGTGACGGAATTCGCAGATTCATCGATCAACTTATCGGTGAAGGCGTGGTGCAGCCGTGAAAAACTGTTCGATGTGCGCGACATTGCGGCTCAGAGGATAAAAGAAGCGCTCGATGAGGCGGGCATCGAGATACCTTTCCCTCAGGTTGTGGTTCACATGGCGGAGGAGGAGCAGAAATGAGGTTCTGGTATGTGTGCTCGGAATGCGGTCGGGAGTTCGAGATAACTCCTGAGCTCATGGTGTGCCCTCACCACGAGCAGCGCCCCGACAGACCTCTCAGGGGCGTCCTTGAGGTCAGATTTGACGATGAAGTTGCCGAGAAGTTCCGCCAGTCCCTCGACATCTTCGACATCCTGCCTGTCCCGAGAGAGTTTTTCCCGCCAATCCCGGTCGGCAACACGCCGATGTGGAGCCCATCGAACCTCAGGAAGAGACTGGGACTTCCCAACCTCTACCTCAAAGACGACACGGCCAATCCCACAGGTTCGTTGAAGGACAGGGCGTCGTTCCTCGTATCAGCGTTTGCAAAAATGCACGGCGTTAATGACATCGTCGTCGCATCCACCGGCAACGCTGGCTCGTCCATGGCCGGTATCGGAGCCGCAGCGGGACAAAAAGTTACCCTTTTCATACCTGCAGCTGCCCCCAAAGCCAAACTCATACAAGCACTTCAGTATGGCGCGCATGTGGTAAGGGTGGACGGCAATTACGATCTCGCCTACGACCTATCGCTTGAATACAGCCGCCGATTTGGAGGGATGAGCCGAAACACCGGCTACAACCCGATGACGATAGAAGGCAAGAAAACTGCGGCAATAGAGATCTTCCTTCAGCTTGGCCGCAGGGCTCCCAACTTCGTCTTCGTGCCAGTTGGGGACGGCGTGATCATAGCAGGCGTCTATAAGGGATTTGCGGATCTCATGAGGGCCGGACTGATCGAGACCATGCCGACCGTGTTCGCCGTTCAGGCCAAAGGCAGCAACGCCCTGTGTCAGGCGATGGAAAAAGGCGACTTTGAGCCCGTCAGCGCGCAGACAGTTGCCGACTCCATCTCAGTGGATGTCCCCCGAAATGGGTATCACGCACTCTCCAACCTGAAGCGATACGGTGGCAGATGCGTTGAAGTGACTGACGATGAAATACTTGAAGCGCAGCTCCTGCTCTCATCGACAACCGGACTCTTTGCGGAACCCGCAGCCTCCGCCTCGCTCGCTGGGCTCCTGAAAGTCCGCAATTCCATAGACAGGAACGGGACAATCGTCCTTCTGATAACCGGCAACGGGCTCAAGGACATAGCTGCCGCTCAAAAACTTGTGGAACTCCCGCAAAAACTCATAAAATCGATCGATGAGCTCGAATAACGAGAAGATCGAAGCCGTGATCGTTGCCGCAGGCCTGTCCAGAAGGGTCGGCAAATGGAAACCCGCCCTGCCGTTCGGCGGAAAAACGGTGATCGAGAGCGCCATATCGCCGTTTTTGGCCGTCTGCGACCGCATTATCGTCGTTGGAGGCTACAAATTCGATCAGCTCAGGTCCATTTTGGGAAAGTATGAGAGGGTGAAGCTCGTTTACAACCCGAATTTCGAGGGCGAGATGTTCGTTTCCGTCAAAGTCGGCGTCGCCCAAGTCCGCTCAGACCGATTTTTCTTCACCCCTGGCGATTACCCTCTCATCTCCGTCGCCACACTGGAAAGGATGCTTGAGGTCAAATCAAAGATCGTGATACCGACTTACAGAGGCAGAAAAGGGCATCCCGTGCTGATAAATTCCGAGCTCGTCCCCAAACTCATGAGAGAACCAGATGACTCCTCACTCAAGAAATTCCTTGCGAGACATCCAGCCGAAATCATTGAGGTTGACGACGAGGGCATCCGACTCGACATCGACACATGGGACGACTACCTGAAGCTTCTGGAACGCCTGAAATCGCGGGGATAGCTCACTTCAGATAGATGAGCGGATCGACAGCCTTTTTGTTAATCCGCAGCTCAAAGTGGAGTATCGGATCCTTTCGCGGCAGCTTTCCGATGACCTGTCCCTGATTGACCTGAGCGCCGACCTTCGTCGAAATGGTCGATAGGTTCGCATAGACCGTCATGAATTTGCCATGGTCTATGATCACCATCTTACCGTATCCCAAAAACTTATCGGCATAGACGACCTCGCCTCTGGCTGCCGCCCTGACGCTCGCTCCGGGGCTGGCTTTTATGTCAATCCCGTTGCTCTTGGTCTTCGTCTCGTATTTCTGGTTGAGGAGAAGCCCGAATTTCTGGACAACTGTGCCCCGAACAGGCCATATAAGCGAGAGCTTAACCGACGGTTTTTTGCGCCTCCTGCCGCCAATCGCTATGCGTCGGCTCTTGTTTGTGAGGTCCGCTATCAACCTTTCTAACTTCTTCCGCTCCTCCTCTTTGCGGCTGAGCTCGATCTTTCTGGTGATCTCCTCACGCTTTATGTTGGCGAGAAGCTGCTTTTTCCGTTCCCTGAGGTTCCGCAGTTCGACATATCGCAGCTCGATCTCGTTGTGCAGCTGCTTGAGCTCCTCAAGGTCCTGTTCCCGACGCTGTTTTATCGCCTCAAGTGTATCCTTTTGAGCCTTAACCTGTTCGTAAAACGCCTTTTCGCGCTCGATTATCCGTTCTGCGACCTTTTCCCCATGCGACGATTCACCGCCAACGAACAGGAACTCCCAGAAATCCTGATTTCCCTGACGATAGAGGAAATCAAGGCCTGTGCCGATCCTGTCCAGAGAGGCATCGATGCTGTCCTGAAGCACGGATATGCGCCTGTCGTAGATGGCGATGTCGAGCTCTATCTCCCCAATTCTGGAACGATAAAGGTCGATGAGCTCCTGCAGGGCGGCCTCTTCTTTCTCGATGGCTCGAATTTCCTCGCGCAGGTTCTTCTCCTGCTTCCTGAGCTTCGTAATCTTGCGCCTTATGCGGCTGAGCTCATTTTTCAATCTGGCAAGCCGCTGAGTATAAGTCTCTCCGCTCAATGAGACTGCGATCAGGAGGATAATTCCAGCTATCCGCTTCATCTTTCACCCAGATAGGCCTTAAGGCACACCCTCAAAACGATTTCGGAGGCGATGCCCGAAACTATCGCCACGGTGAGCGCAAAACTCCAGATGTCACGGGAGGGGAACTTTCCGAGTATCAATCGCTCGACTATCCAGAACAGCCCCGTGGAGGAAAGGACACCAGTGAATATCGCGCCGGAAGGCTGCCCAAACATTGGGATTTCGATGGTCTTCCATGTCAGTGTGTGTCCAACCACGACCGGGAAAATTAGCAGGCTGCCAAGAATTATGAGGAGGCCGAAAAGGGCGGCGGAGAAGTTCATGATGTCTTCCATTCGGACCAGTTTATGTGCCCATGCCCTTTTGAATGCCACCTCTTCGACCCCGTAAATCATGCCTATCTCCTTAAGCAGGTGATCGATGTATGGCGACCTCAGGAAGGTCGCTGCTACCGAAATCCGATAGCCTTCGGGCAGCGGGATTTTCTGAAACAGATCCATGATCTTCTCGTATTCGGGATAAGCGCGGACAAATTGCAATTTCGCCTCTTCGCCGGCTATGTATTCGACCCTCTCGACGCCCGCAAGCCTGACGATTACCTTGCCTATGTCCAGTTTTTCCTGTTCAGAGAGCCCTTTTTTGAGATAAACCTGTATAAACAGCCTTTTTTGTGCCGAATGGATGTATTCGAAAGTTATGCGCCCGAATTCAAAAAGGACGAGGATAAAGATGAAAGTAAATGCGACATAAGCAGTTGCCCAGAAAAATCTCCTAACCATTTTTGACAAGTTCGAGGGCCTTTTCGGCTATGTGTTTGCCTGTAAGGCCATAATGTTCGTAAAGGGCTTCGGTCGAGCCGGATCTCCCGAACACATCGCGCAGGCCGACGAACCGCATCGGTCTGCCCAATCCGAGCTCGGAGAGACGAGCAGCCACATTCGCACCAAACCCGCCCCAGACGACATGATCCTCGCATGTAACAATCCCGTATCTGGTAGAAGCCGCATCCTTGAGAGCCTCATCGTTCAGTGGCTTGATGGTTATGAAATCGTAGAGCTTAACTGAAATCCCCTGTTCTTCGAGCAAATCGGCAGCTTTCAAAGCCTCATGGACGAGCAGGCCCGTTGCGATCAGCGTAACATCGTCTCCATCTTTGATTTTTCTGACATCCCCTATCTCCATCTCGAAGGGTTCAGGGTAGATGATCGGCGCTTTCGGCCGCACAAGTCTGACATAGACCGGCCCGTTATACCTGTAAGCCGCATAGATCGCAGCCCTTGTCGATGTGGCGTCTGACGGCGAGAGCACCACCATGCCGGGGATGGAGCCCATCGTGGCGATGTCTTCGGTCATCTGATGCGATGCGCCATCCTCACCTGTTGCAATGCCTGCGTGAGTGGCCACTATCTTGACATTAAATCGAGCGTAAGCGATCGAAAGGCGAACCTGTTCCCATGCGCGGCCGGCCGCAAAAATCGCAAATGTCGATGCAAACGGGATCTTACCAGTGGAGGCGAGCCCCGCAGCTGCCCCCATCATGTCCTGCTCCTGAATTCCCATCTCAAAAAATCTGTCGGGGAACTTCTTTGCGAATTTCTCCGTCTTCGTGGACTTCGACAGGTCAGCATCAAGCACAACCACACGGGGATCTCGCTCGCCAAGCTCAACGAGCACTTCCCCATAAACATCGCGCAAAGCCTTTTTTTCTGCCATCTCAAGCCTCCTTGTGGTTCCTGCAATCCTCAGAACGCCTCTTTACCATGCATGACCGTTCAGTCATACAACATCGAAAGGATTTGATGTGCCTTTCATTATAACTTCTACCACCCGATTAGAAAAAGGCGGATTGCTGGCAGAAACCATCATCCTCACACCCTGCCGTCAAACCGGATGCGAACATCGCAGACCGCAACCCATTGTGCGCGACATCATCACCCCTCAATGTTGTTCAATTGTTAATATGCATACTTGAAATATTGTGCTAATTTAGGTATCATTTTAAACATTAAAAAGCTCCATAAAAGGAGGTAACACAATGGAAAGAGTTGATGCCATCGTTGTTGGTGGAGGGCCAGCAGGGTTGATAACTGCCGTAACTGCAAAAAGGACTTATCCTGATAAAAAAGTCGTTCTTGTGAGAAGCGTTGAGAAAGGGGTTGTCCCGTGCGGCATCCCCTATGTATTCCGCAGGATGGAGAGCGTGGACAAAGACATCCTTCCCGATAAATCCCTGGAAGCCAACAACATTCCGATAGTCATTAACACCGTCACCGAGATCGACCGCCACAACAAGAAAATCGTCTTTCAGGACGGCACGGAGATGGGTTACGAGCGCCTGGTGCTCGCCATCGGCTCAAAACCGGTTACACCGCCGATCCCCGGCCTTGAGTTAGACAATGTCTTCTTCGTGAAGAAGGATCTGAACTACCTGAAAAAGATGCGCGAGGCCGTCTATAACTCCAAAAAGGTCGTGATAATAGGCGGCGGATTTATCGGGGTGGAATTCGCCGACGAGCTGTCCGGCATAGAAGGGCTTGAAGTGTCGATAGTTGAGCTCATGCCCCACTGCCTCATGGCCGCCTTCGACGACGAGTTCGTCATCCCCGTTGAGGAAGAGCTCAAGCGGCTTGGCGTGAAACTTTACACCGGTGTCAAGGTGGAGAGGCTGGAAGGCGATGGGAAGGTCGAGCGTGTGGTTCTCTCGAGCGGCGAGATACTGGACGCTGACATGGTGATAGTGGCCATCGGTGCGAAACCGAACACCGACCTTGCCGTTCAGGCCGGACTTGCGCTCGGTCGAGGTGGAGGGATATGGGTCGATGAGTATCTGAGGACGAGCGACCCATCTATCTTTGCGGTCGGAGATTGCGCCGAGAAGCGCGATTTCTTTACAAGGAAACACACGCCAGTGATGCTGGCATCTACGGCGGTAGCCGAGGCAAGAATTGCGGGCGCCAACCTGTGGGGACTGAAACTCATACGGGAAAATCGAGGCACGATAGCGACATTCTCGACGAAGGTGGGCAACATTGCGCTTGGAGCCGCCGGTCTAACCGAACGAGTGGCCAAGAGGGAAGGATTTGAGATAATCACCTCGATCGCTGAGGCACCCAACAGGCATCCGGGTTGCCTTCCGGGAGCGGTCAAAACGAAAGTCAAGCTTGTGTTCTCGAAGCACAGCGGCGTAATCCTCGGTGGTCAGGTTATGGGAGGCGAGAGTGCAGGCGAGATCGTCAACATCATAGCTCTTGCCGTTCAAATGGGCATCACGGCAACGCAAATTGATACGCTTCAGATAGCCACTCACCCGTTGCTCACCGCTGCACCAACGGTTTATCAATTTGTTACAGCTGCAGGCAAGGCACTGCCCGGCATCTGCGGGATATAGAGCCCTTCAGGCACCTTGCTCCTCACCAGCTTCCTTGGGGGCGAATCCTCGCCCCCTTCTTTTTGCCTTAAAATTATTGGCGATGAGTGAGATCAAACTGAAAAACGGGCCAATTCAAAAGGTATCATGGGGCAAGTTCGTCATTAACGGGGTAGAACACTACAAGGCCCCGGACGGCACAATCGTGGGAGCGGGCAAAGACATCAGGCTGATCGGCGACGAGGTGACGCCGTGGAGGGAGCGAAAAGGGCACAACCTGACCAGATCCATGATCACAGGCATATTCGACAGGGACATCGAGGTTCTCATCATAGGCAATGGGTTCTATGGCGCCCTGCATGTGCCTGATCATGTGGTCGATTACATAAAAAGCAAGGGCATCAACAAAGTTATAGTTGAAAGGACGCCTGAAGCATGTCGCCTTTACAACGAACTATACTCCAAAGGCGTGCAGGTAGCCCTGCTTGCGCATGGGACATGCTGAAGCTCAGTCAAGATCAGCTGGCACAGCGAATATCGCAAGTGCACCTGGGCCGAGATGAAGGCTTAACCCCGGCGTAAGCTCTGAGACAAAGATGGTTTCGACATCGAATTCCTTGCGGACAAATTCTTCGATCTCAGCAACTTCTTTCTCGGACCTGAAATGACTTAGCCCAAAATCGTATTTTCTGGATGGATCGAGATTTTGCTTCAACATCTTTTTCATCTTTTTGATCGTGTTCTTTCGGCCAAACGCAGTGGTTATCTTGTAAATCTCCCTTCCATCCCTGAACCCCATGATCGGCTTTATCTTAAGTGCTTCGGCAATCGTGCCCTGAAGCCTGCCAACCCTGCCGCTTCTGACGATGTATTTCATCGTATCGAGGGTGAAGATGAAGTAAATCGACGGGATGACCTTTTGCCTTGCGAACTGCACGGCCTCTTCAAAACTGGCGCCTTTTTCCAGCTTCTTGATGGTTTCGTAGGCCACCAACGACTCGCCGACGCTGATGTATTTCGTATCGATAACCTCAACGGCGGCTTCTTTACACATTTCGGCGGCCTTCAGAGCGCTGTTGTATGTGCCTGAAATGCCGCTCGCTATGGTAAAGACCATTATTTTGCCGTATTTCTCGGCCGCACGGCGATAAACTTCGAGGAAATCGTTCGGCGACGGCTGGGATGTCGTCAATTTCACAGAGCCCTCGAGGAGCAATCTCTCCACTTCCTCCCTCGTTATGTCAACTCCGTCCTTGTAGGACTTGTCGGCGACTATCACATGGACAGGCACGATGTAAACATCCTTTTTCGCAAGGAGTTCAGCCGGCACATCGCCACCTGAGTCTATGACGAAAGCGACCCGTTTCTTCCTGAACATCCTGTTCATGGCCAGCATGTCATCGACCTTCTTCTTAAGGATTTTCCCTTTCTCTTTGAGCAGGTCGAAGACCTGATGCGGCTTGTTCGTGTGGATGTGGATGTGGAACAGCTTTCCGGCTCCGACGATTATCAAGGAGCTGCCGAGCGCCATCAACAACTTTTTGATTTCATGGCCAGATGTGTGTTCGGACTCGATGACAGCCTCCGTGCAGAACCTGTGTTCGAGGTCGTCAACCTGTTCGATTGCGGTCTCGGTGGCCCTTTCTGTGCCAAATTCCAATTTTTCAATGTGCCCCTCTTTGATGTAGTTAAGGATGCCTTCTAAAAACAGGACAAATCCCATGGCACCGGAGTCAACGACACCGGCTTTTTTGAGCTCTGGCAACAGCTCTTTGGTCTTTTCGAGCGATTCCCTCGCCTTTTCAACCATCCTTTCGAGCAAAAACACCATATCGTGATTTGTCTCAGACACACGCATCGCTTCTTCGGATGTCTCCCTTATAACAGTGAGAATTGTCCCCTCCTTCGGGTTTTCGAGGGACTGATAGGTTTTCAAGGCCGCTGCGTTAAACGCCTCTGCGAGCTCTCTGGCCGAAAGCTTGCTCTTATCGCCGACTTCCTCGGCAAAAGCGGCAAGAAACTGGGAAAATATGACGCCTGAATTCCCTTTGGCTTCCACGACAGCGCCAAGTGCCAGCTCCTTGGCAACTTCGCCTATGTGGCGCTGCCGTTTGAGGTGCAAAATCTTCTCAACGGCACCCTTTAGTGTGAATGCGAGGTTTGTCCCTGTGTCGCCATCCGGGACGGGGAAAACATTGATCGCATTTAACTTATCGAGAGCTTTCATCACCTTGGCTGCGCCAGCCATAAATACCCTTCTGAATGTAGAACCGTCGATATGTTTCATGAGATCACCTCCATAACATACTTTGCAAAGGGTGGAGACCAAACGCCATTCCAGATCAGGGCCGGTCAGAACATGCTAATTGCTTCCAACTGACCAAACGGAACGGCTCGGACAAGGTCAGAAATTGCGTTTTTTGCCCTTGTTCTCCTTGAATGTGTTTTCTTTCAATTTCACGCTCGTGCCAAAGAATCGATCAGTTATCTTGGCTCCCTCAAGGAATATCACATAAGGCGTTGAGTTACGCGCAAATGTGTTCTTCAGAATCTTCACTTCGGATTTTATTATGTAAACGCAATAAGCGGCGTTGTTTCTGAACACATTGTTTTCTATCAATGCCTTCGCCCTGTTGATCCATATCACATGCCTGTCGGCCTTGTGCCCCCAGAAATCGTTGCCCCTGATCTCCACTTCGCTCTTCTGATGCACGGATATGCCATCACCTTCATTATCATGGACTTTGTTGCCCTCAATAACTGCTCTGGATTCCTGAACCATTATTGCGGAGAACTTATCGGGGTGTTTCCACAGGTCATTGCCTTTGATTTTGGCTTCGCTGTTTTTGTTTATCCATATCCCGACATCGCGGTTGTTGTGCAGCCTGTTGCTCTCTATCGAGGCCTTTGAATCCTCAACTACAATCGAGGGATAATCGTTGTCCCATATCTCGTTCGATCGGATCTCGGCCTCGGCCTTCTGTTTGATGTAGATGCTTATGTCCTTGTTGCCGGTTATCTTGTTCAGATCGAGCCTCGCAGAACCTCCAAGCACCACGACCACGGGGTATTTTTCAGGATTCCCTCTGAATTCGTTGCCCCGCACCTTCAGTGTGGAGTTCTCGGATACGATCGCAGAGCTCGTGTTGTCGTGGAACCTGCATTTTTCGACGGAAACACGGGCATGCTGAACCTTTATCGGCGGGTTTTTAATGTAGCTTGAGAATTCAACGCCTTTGATCGTCACATCGCTGTTGGAATAGACAAAGAAACCCACGCCGTGGTTGTCATAGACCTTGCCGAGCTCGACGGCGACATGTGCCCCCTTGATCTCAACGGCCGGACTTTCCTCAAAATGGCGCCAGATCTCGTTCCCTTTCATGACCACATCGCTTGATGGCATTATCTCGATGCCGGAACCCTTGTTGTCGTGAATTTTGTTGCCCTCGAGGAGCGCGCGCGCTTCCTGAATTGCGATCGCCGGATGCTTCTCAAGATGGCGCCAGATCTCGTTCCCTTTCATGGCAAGCTCGCTGCCCTTGTAAACTATGATGCCTGTCCCGCGGTTGTCGTGCACCTTGTTGCCCTCAAGGTAAGCCTTTGAACTGTGAATCCAGATAGGCGGCGCTTTGTGTCCCCAGAAATCGTTTTCCTTCAGGACGGCCTGCGTGTTCTGCTTCAGCATAAGTCCGGATGCGACATTGTCGTAAATCTTGTTGGCCTCCATGGTGACTTTTGAACCGATCACCTGAATTGCGGCCATCTCATTGACCTGCTCGCTTCTGTGGCTCCAGATCTCGCTGTTTCTGATCGTAAGCTCGCTGTTCGTGTGCACCAAAATCCCATTTTGCTCGTTGTTGTAGACTTTTGAACCTTCGATAGTTAACTTGGACTCCTCCACCACGATGGCGTCCTCAGAGCACCCCCAGATCTCGACATTCGACAGAGTAACATCGCTGTTGCTCCTTATGCGATAAGCGCCACCGTGATTGTCCCTTATGCGGTCGCCGTTTGCAGTAAGCTTGGACTCCTGAACGACAACGGCAGGTACAGTTGGGGGCTGTTCATAGAACTCGTTTGACGATGTGGTTACCTCGCTATTTGTAAAAATGGAGAGTGCGCCCTGCTGGTTCTGCAAAATCCTGTTGTTCTCGATGTAAGCTTTTGAGCCAGTTATCGATATTGCAGAGCCTTCGTGTGCCCAGATGGAGTTGTTCGAGATATGGACATCGCTGTTTCCCAGAACGACGATACCGTTGCCGTTGCTGTCATGAAAACTGTTCTCTTCGATCTTGACCTCGCTTTTTATCACTTTGATGCCCACGGCACAGTTGAGGAACGAGTTCTGTTCGATAGATATGTTGGAGCAGTTCTCAAGGTCTATTGCGCCGATATCGCCCGGTGCATCGAGCATGCCACCGGCTATCTTGAGGTTTTTGATCAAAACGGAATTCACGCCCCTGCCGACGAACACAGGACCATCGTAGTTTTTAACGAAAACCTTCCCATCACCAATGATGTTGATGTCACTTTTGAGGTTTATCTGCTCGACATAGATCCCGCCTTTGACCCAGATCGTGTATCCGTCGCCCGCCCGTCTCACTGCATCGCTGATCGTATCGAAGTCCCCGTTGCCGTCCTGAGACACCACAAACTCCTTCTTTTGCATCCTTGTGACACGACGAAGTCCCTCAACGGCAGCGTCGTTGAGGGGATCGATGCGGAGTATCTCCTTGTATAACTCTTTGGCTTCCTGAAAGTTGCCGTCCTCTTCAAGAAGCTGCGCCTTATCGAGCCTCTCCTTGATCTCTATCCTTTTGATCGCCTCTATCGCATACTTGTTCGTCGGATCCTTGTTGAGGATAGCCTGATACTCCTTCTTGGCGTCCTCAATCTCGCCCATCTCCTCGAATATCGCAGCTGCACGAAGATGTCCCGCTATCTCAGGATCCGTCACATCCTCAGGCACTCCCTCATCGGCGGAAGGAACGGCTTTCTTGCGCTTCTCCTCCTGAAGGGCTGAGATTATGTAATCCTTGAATTCGTCGGCGCTCTGAAACCTGTTTGCTGGATTGGGATCGAGACATTTCCGAATGGCCTCAGAAAGCACATTTGGCAGGTCATCGAGCCCTCTCAGTATGGCGAGCGGTTGTGAGCCCGTGGCCATCTCGTATAGCACAGCGCCAAGATGCCAGATTTCCGTCCTCTCGTCTATCTTCCCGTTCTTTTCCTCAGGCGCCATGAGCCTGTCGCTGTAAAGAAGGTCGCCAATGCCGTAATCCACCAGCTTGACCGACAGATCACCTGCCACGACCACCGTATCCGATGTGAGTGCGCCGTGCAGAAGTCCAGCCGAATGCCCGTAGGAAAGTGCCTCAGCGATGGAAATACCGATTTTGATTATCATCGGTGGATCAAACTCGCCGCCCTTGCCCAAAATCTGCTTCACAGGCTCGCCTTCGGTGTATTCATACACGATGAAAGCGATATCGCCATCCTGATCGATGTCTATCATCTTCAGGATGTTTGGATGGCTCAAAGTAAAAGCCGTGCGCAACCGAGCCTTCAGAAGATCCGGCGTGTCAGGCGGTATTACCCTCAGGATCAACGCCCTATCAAGCTTCTTGTCCTGCGCCTCGAAAAATAGACCTTTCCACGACAATGGCGATTTCACCTTGAAACGACCAGATAGGATTTTGCCAACCAGCTTTTCAACAAGAATGTCTTCGATCATGGTGAGTTTATGATACCGTCCCCCAATCGCTTCAGTCAAGCACAATGGGTGCCTCACAAAAGTGCTGACTTCAAAAGTTAATCACATGTTGACTTTTCTGTAAATTAGTTTATAATACAAACCAGTTTACAACAATAGGAGGAACGGGATGAATAACCTGCTTGTGGCAATCGTAATTGCCTTGAACGGAAACCCATACAGGGCGAGGTTCATGGATGTCGTAAATGCAAATTCCGCACGGAGTTACACGAGAGGCGACTCTTCGGTCACAGTTGGGATAATCGACATGGGATTTGATTTCTTTCACCCGGATTTGAGGGATGTCCTATCTCCCGGCTACTTTGCGGACGGGGCATATCACACTGAGATTTACGAGATAGTGGCTCACGGGACGATGGCTGCGAGCGTCATCCATTCGCTTGCGCCGGGCTGCGGTGAGCTGGCGGCCTCAACGGGCGTGATCAAACACAGGCTTTTGATTCTCAAGAAGCAGTTCGACAGGGAGCACCCCGATGGAGACATACGGCTGTTCCAGAAGGAAATGGTAAAACACGCATCTGAGCTGTCGAAGTTTGCTGTGAAATGGCAAAGTCATGTAGAGCGAACCACGGCCGAGGGAATACGCTACCTTGTGGATCACGGTGCAAAGGTCATAAACATCAGTGCGTTACTTAAAAGGTCGGCGGAGCTGGATTCCGCCTTCAGCTATGCGGCGGACCACGATGTGGTCATCGTGATAGGCGCGGGCAATTCCGACATAGAATACGATGATTATCCGGGTGAAGGGCTTAAAAACATCATCGTCGTAGGTGCCACGAAGCTCAACGATGAGAGATGGACAGAAACAGTCAACGGGATTCAGCAGGGATCAAATTACGGCAGCAGATTGACGGTTGTTGCGCCCTGCGAATCCATCATCGTGGCCGCTCCCCATGAGGAGAGGTTCTACAAGGCCGACGATTCGCCGATGGGGCCCGAGGACATGGAACTCAGTTCCATCAGGGACACTGTGGAGTGTGGCGCCACATCGCTTGCAACTGCGGTGGTCAGCGGACTCGCCGCTCTTGTCAGGTCGCTCAGGCCTGACCTGACCGCCGCCGAGGTGGTTGAGGTGATCAAAAAAGGCGCTCACGACATCGGCGATCCCGGCTTTGATCCATACACGGGTTATGGCCGTGTGGATTTCGGTAAAACGATAGACATTGCAAGGAGGTGGTCAAAATGACAGGGACAAACTTAAACGAGCTTATAAAATCATCGCGTAGCATGTGGTGGAGAGACGGCATAGCCGAGTTCATGACAGGAGTTGTGCTCATCCTGTCCGGTGGGATTCAGTTTCTGCTTTCCAGTCCACTTAGGCCAGCTTACAGGTATATCCTTGTCGTAGCGCAGATTTTGGTTATTGCAGTGTCTCCGTATGCGATAAGGTGGATCAAAAACAGGTTAGTTGTGCCGATAACGGGCTATTTCAAGCCGCAAAAGCAAGACAGGGGAACCAGCGGAGCAATCAGATACACCATCTCGATCGTCCTGTTCATCCTGTTGGCTCTCGCGATATTCATCGACAACATCCCGCCATGGCTATCCATTTCAGCTTTTTCTCTCATAATCCTCCTGTGGGTGGGCATTTTCTGGAATGTGAACAGGCTAATATTTGAAGGAATTTTGCTCGCAGCCGTGTCGCCAGCTGTCGTCCTCATCGGCAACGCAACGAACTGCATCCCCATATCGCTCACCATCATGGGTGCCATCATGATGACATTAGGCGGAGTTGTTTTCTACAAATTCATGAGGGAGCATCGCGAAAATGAGTAAAAATGTGTTTCAGGACATTAAAAATTTGGACAGGGTGATCCATGAACCCGCGCGGCTTGCGATCATGGCAGTCCTTTACGGCGTGGAGGAGGCCGATTTCAAATACCTGCTCAACATGACCGGCCTCTCACGGGGGAACCTGTCGGCGCATGTAAGCAAACTTGAGGAGGCGGGTTATGTCGATGTCCAGAAAAAATTTGTCGGTAAGAAGCCGATGACGATATACAGGATCACAGCCGAGGGCAGAAAAGCGCTCGACGAGTATCTCAAATCCGTAAGGCAAATCTATTCCACTCTGAAACAAGAGAGTTGAACGGCAAGTTAGTCGAATCTGTCCGGCCCGCTCCGAATTGATGGGGCGGGCTTTTATAATTGTTATCTCATCAAACAGGAGGAGGGTAATGAACACATTGGTAACGGCAATGCTGATAGCAAGCTGGGTAAACGCTTTCAGCACAGGGATTAACATAAACCAGAGTTATTACAGCCAATCGTGGCAGAGCGGCGACGTAGGGGCGATCTCATGGACGGCATTCCTCAACCTCGGCCTGAAAAGATCGCTCAGTCAAAAGCTGATGTTCACCAATAATCTGTCGATGGCGTTCGGACAGACTTACACGCAGGATGCGGAAAGCAAAAAGTGGAAACCGCCGATAAAATCGTCGGATAAGCTCGAGGACGAGGCCGTTCTGAAGCTCACGATGGGCTGGCCGATAGACCCGTTCGCATCGGCAAGGGTGCTCACGCAGTTTTACGATAACGAACAAAAGCTCTACCTGAACCCGGCGACATTCACGGAATCGTTTGGAGCGGCACGGGACATCTACTCGCCAAATGATTCCAACATGGTGACAGCAAGGCTCGGCCTCTCGTTCAAGGAGGTGGTAAATCGGGCGGATACGGGTAGCGTTCCGATAGATGGCGGTCTCGAATTCGTAGCGTCGGCCAACTTCAACCTTGCAAAAAATGTGCTATACAAAAGTAACCTGAGGGTTTTCAAGGCGTTGTATAGTTTCAACCCATCTGGTCAGACATGGAAGTCTCCGGATGTCAATTTCGAGAACACAGTTCAGATAACGGTAACAAAACTCATAAAACTCCAGATTTACGCCCAATGGCTTTACGACAGAGACCAAATCGATAAGGTGCAGTTCAGGGAAAACCTCGCACTCTCTATCATGTATTCCCTCTAAAACGAAAAGGACGGGGCATTTGCCCCGTCCCTGAACCCGCTAAATTACGACCGAATAAGACTAAATTTTGTCCAGATCGAGGTTGCCAGCCAGTGCGATGTATTCTATGACCATGTGTTCGGGCAATGCACCTTCAAATTCCACCGAATCGTTTATGATCACCTTCGGCACAGCATACACATTGTATTTGTTCGCCAGATGAGGGAACTCGATCGACTCTATCATGTCGGCGACGATATGCTCGCTCTCGAAAGCCATCTGATG
>JALVZN010000118.1 GCA_027037615.1 Caldifarciminota bacterium
GGTAAAGGGTTGCCTGTTCTCGTGGGTCAACAGCTTCTCCTCGATGCCCGAAACCTCGAGGAAGTAGTCGAGGCGTTTGCCCCTGTTGAATTTGAGTCCATAGCTCGGACAGAGCTCGACGATCTCAAGCAAAGCGAACCCGTTGATTTTCAGCGCTTCCTCCACGATGTCGGAATAGTCACCTCGCCCGATGAGCCGCCTTGCGTAGGGCGCCCTCGCCGCATGGATGAGCTCCACAAGGTCGTATCCAGCCTGCGGATGGCCCTCAGGATAGGTCATCGTCTTGTAGCATTTCGGGGTCAGGCCGCTGCCCTGTCCGCCTGTCATGCCGTAAAGCATGTTGTTGAGCACGAAGACGGTCATGTTGAAGTTCCTGTGCGCCGCCTCGACTAAGTGCTGAAGCCCGATCGTCGCTCCGCCGTCGCCCATGTAAACTATGACCTTCTTGTCGGGATTCCTCAGTGCGGCTGCCACGCCGGCCGCCAGCGCCGGGGAACGGCCATGAAGCCCATGAATCGTGTGGGTGTGAAAGTTCTTGTCAACTATCCCGTGACATCCGATGTCGGTCACGAGTATCACATCGAGAGGGTTAAGGCCTATGCGTTCGAGGGCCTTTTCCGTGTTTATGACCGCTACCCTGTGCCCGCATCCGGGGCAAAACGGCAGGTTGCTGGTTTCGACGAATTTAGTCATTTTCGATCACTCCTTCCACAATGTCATCGGGCGAGATCATTTTTCCTATCCCGTTGACGCCTACGACATTTGTGCCCGGATTTTTGCCAAACAGGATCTCCTTGTATTCGCCGTTAAGGTTTTCCTCGGCGACCACTATCCTGCGGTAGTGCTCGAATATGCGGTAGAAGAACGGGGCGACCGGCAGCAGGGTCTTAACGATGAGGAGCGAGATGCGGTATCCCATCGAGCGCAGCCTCTGAGTCGCCTCTCTCGCAGCAAGAGCCGTTATCCCGTAAGAGACCAGCAGGGTATCAGAGCCCGGCGTCTCATCAAATTCAAATCTCAGGAAATTGTCGAGGTTGCGATACAACTTGCTCTGAAGCCTTTTGGTGTTTTCCATAGCTTCGGGCGATGTGTGCTGGATTATCCCGTCCTGATTGTGGGTCGAGGCGGTAAATCGCACCTGCCATCTGTCGTCGCCGACCGGCAGGAAATCAGGCACAAGGTTTGGTCCGGGTTTGTAGGGGCGGAAAGGCTCATCGCCATCGTAAAATTTGCGGGTCACACGGGGCAACTCCTTCAGGTCGCCGAGATTTACGGTAAACTTTGTCATCACCATCTCTTTGGATGTCAGAAGGATGACCGGTGTCCTGAGCTCAACGGCCGTCCTGAGCGCAAGGTTGGGCAGCTCCCAGCAATCTTTCATGTTCGACGGCGAGAATGTGGGGATTGGATAACCGCCCGAAATAAGCCCATTGATGAGCAGGAGGTCGCCCTGCGCGCCCGCCGTTGCCGTGCCTGTGGATGGGCCAAGCCTTTGAGCGAGCGTAATGACCATGGGCAGCTCCATCATGTAGGCCATGTTGATGGACTCAACCATGAGCGCAAAACCCGGGAAAGAGGTCGCCGTCACGGGCAGGTATCCGGCCGCCGACCAGCCAGCCATCCATTGCAGCGTCGTTATCTCGTCCGGAGCGGCCAGCATCATGGGAAATCTTTTTTGCGAGTAGGAGTAGATCCAGTTCGTGGGCGTTATGGGGTAGCCTATGAAGATATCGGCACCCGATTCCACAAATGATTCAACTATTAACCTCGATCCGTCCAACAGCGTAAGGCTGCTTTTGACATTCATAAGAGGATTTTTCTCCTTTTGTGAACTGGGAAATTATAACCCAAAATATGAGGTAAGGCGCAGCTTTGGGTTACTTTGCGTATGACAGGTGAAAGATGCCCTGTATGTAAACGATGTAGGTGGCGAACAGGAGGATCCCCGCCTCTCGTGAAATCTCCCTGTCGGACACCATCAGGATGAACAGCATTGAGAGCAGGAACAGGTAGAAAAAGTCGAAGTAGATGTTCATGGGCTCGACCCCTATGGGCGCTGCGAGGGATGCCATGCCGATGACACCGATGATGTTAATGATGTTTGAGCCGATGATGTTGCCGACAGCTATGCCGCGCCGTTTCCTTATGACCGCAATTATCGATGTCATGAACTCAGGCAGGCCCGTTCCAGCGGCGATGGCAGTTGCGCCGATAAACCATTCCTTGATCCCGAAAGCTACGGCTATCCTGTTTCCGCTGTCAACGGCCAACTTCGAGCCCACAAAGAGCAAAATCCCGCCAAATGCGACCATGAGTATCGATGTCAGAGCCGAACCAGGAGCGTAATCGTCGAGCGCTTCAACCGATTCCTCGCGCTCCTGCATGAGAAAAATCAGGTAGCTGATGAAAATCAAGGAAAGGAGCAGGCCGTCAAATCGGCCGATGAGCTTGTCAAAAGAAAGGCCAAACAGGAGCACAAGAGAGGCAAGGAGCATGGGGGCATCTTTTTTGAAAAGATCCCGCTCA
>JALVZN010000119.1 GCA_027037615.1 Caldifarciminota bacterium
GTTATAAATTCTCTTTGATGACCTTGGACGGTTTGAAGACCACGACGGTCCTCTCAGGTATCTTGACCTCTTCTTTCGTCCTCGGATTCCTGCCTACTCTGGGTTTTCTCTTCTTGGTGACAAACACACCAAATCCTCTAAGCTCGATCCTCTCCTTCCTGAAGAACGCCTCCCTCAAAGACTCAAGCACGGCATTGACAACGAGAGCAACATCTTTCCTTGGCAGTCCGGTTTTCCTTGCGACATCACTGATGAGTTCAGCTTTAGTCATTTTGTGACCTCCTTTGTTGCTTTGTTACTGCACTTTTGGGGCAAGTATTATAGTAAAAAGGATTGCATAAGTCAACATCTAATAGGCATTTGCATAAATTTGCGGGATTTAATGAAAAATTACAATTGAAGCCGTGCATCAGGATATCAACCCCTTAGATAAAAATCTGGCAAAATTCAAGGCCTTACGCCGTTCGAGTGACATCCTGCGGGCAAGGGACTTCGTCTTCAGCCTGTATTCGGCTGGACGGGTCAATTCCGTGGAATCGGAATGCCTGCGATAGCGGTATAAGACTTTGTGCACCCTGATAACCCTATGGTGTTCTGAGACTTTAAGCACCATGTCGTAGTCCTCACCGTAATTTCCGTAATGGGGCTCATCGAACAATCCCATCCTCAAAAGTGTCGCACGACGCCATGTCCTGACCGCGCCCGCGCCTTCGACACGCAATATGTTGTTCCGATCGTATTCGAGATGGGTGATCACGCCGAACTCCGGCATCGGGTTGCCTTCGGAATCCATCAATTCGTAATACGAGATTGCCAACCCGGCGTAAGGGTCATCGTCAAGGGCTGAGGTCATGAACTCAAGCGTTTCCGGTAGATAGACATCGTCGGAATCGAGCTGAGAGATGTATTGGCCTTTAGCCGCCCTGATGCCGGTGTTGAGGGCATAAGCTATTGTGCCACCGCTGTTCTGGATAAGCTTGATGCGTGGATCGTCGAAAGACCTGACGACATCCTGAGTCCCATCCGTCGAACCGTTGTCCACCACTATGATCTCAAAATCCTGCATCGTCTGAGCAAGAACGGATTTTATCGCATAACCGATGAATTTTACCCTGTTGAGAACCGGAATAAGAACGGTGGCTTTGTATTCGTGCTTGAGGCTATCGTGAGCGACCTCATACTCGCCGTCTAAAAATGCGCCCACCCGCTTCAACATGTCCTTGAACGCTTTTTCGTATTCCCTTTCCTCCTCCGGAGGATAGAACAAATAGCCAAAGCTCTTAGACATCAGCTTATCCGTCTTTATCGTTTCGGATTTGGGGATCGAATTGAAGAGCGGCTCGGCAACATGGAAAAACCTTCCGCCGTGTTCTTCCTGAATTTTGAGCCTGAGGTCATATTCGATAGCATGGAAAAATATCGGATTTAGCCCACCAGCCATGTCAATCCACCTGCGCGAGTAGAGTCTGAACCTGCCGTAATTGAACCGCTCATGGATCTCGTAAACTGGATCGAACAGCTTTTCGACGCGGCCGTTCTCGACATAGTCCGAATAAACCATTGCAAACCCGTTCTGAGCCGCCTCTATCATCGGTTTCAGATCAGCGCGCGGAACCGTTCCGGGATCGACAAAGGCCACAAAATCGGCGTCAGACTCGCTCACGACTTTAGCTGCCTCCCTGCCGTCCCTGTATCTTACCACCTTGATGCCAACAGCGTTGAACGCTGATTCCGTCCTCTCAAGCGGTCCCTCAAGGGAATTCCCTTTCTGCTGAACAAGAGCGATTATCTTCATAGTCGTAGATTATAACCGAAAAACACGGATTTAACGCTACCGACATCGATAAATCGTATTGACACTATATGGACGATAACCTATCCTCTTTACAGCACATTTTGTGTTATTGGTGGCAGCCATGAAAGATCGCGCAATTACATTAGATGATGTGTTGGATGTGGTTTTCTCAGTTGCCCATGAGGAGGGCCTATCATCTATCAACATAACCCGATTGCACAAAATACTATATTTGATTGATGTAGAGGCAAAAAGACATCTGGGGAAAACTATTACGGGCTTAAAATGGGTTTTCCATCATTATGGTCCTTATTCGCCAGAACTTAAGTCATATCTTGAAGATACAGGTGCAATCATCGAGTCGAGCGTAACTTCTCAAAATAAACCTCTTGACATGGTCCGCTATAAATTTCGACATTTCAAGCTAAAAACACCTGAACATCGAATAGCATACGAAATTGCAAAGGAGTGGATGTTGGCATCTTTATCCGAGCTATTGGACTATGTTTATGATACCGAGCCCATGCTTGAGGTTCAAAAGCGAGGCGAAATCTTAAATTTCGATACCGTGAAACCACAAAAAGTCAAGAAAATAAGATTTACGCCTCAGGAGATCAAAGAGTTAAAAGCTATCGGGAAAAAGATAAAATCTATTCTGGACGAATTACCTATAACCCAACCTGAACCGTTTGAAATAGACAACCCTACTATAAAAATGATGGAGCTATGGGAGAAGGAAGCTAAACAGTTAGAAGTCGCACTAAATAAACTGGAAAAAGAAAAAATTGTTTTCCGTGAAAGAGAATAATGAACAAAGGGGCGGAGATCTGGATCACAGATATTGTTGAAGTTGCGCCTTATAGGCGGCTTGAACTAAAAGACTCCATGAAATTTTTGCCCGGCCAAATTTATTGGGGGCCTACCAGATATCCCCTAAAAGAGTTTAAAGTTTTGAAAGAAGTGACGAGAAACGATTGGCAAGGGGAGTATTCTTTTGAACTCACTCATTTCTCTCCCAAATCAGCTCCTAACATTCCTATCAAAATAGGTGATCTGAATTTAAAAAGTGATGAGTATTTATTCGTGATTCCCGGTAAAATAAGGCCTTTTATCTCTTTGGGAGAGATGCAAACAGGTTGGTTTAGCAACGAAAAAATCGTTTTGGGTATCCCTATTTTTCGATTTAAACCCCGTCATACTCAGGAATCCGTCATGAGAGTTCAGGCTTTCGATTATCCCTGGCTATTTTATATAAAGCCGGATAAGAAATTTGGTGTAGAGGAGGGGGCTGCTCGCCTCGAACTTATACAGTTTATCCCCAAAGGACATTGTCAACCCTTCAAAGTCAATACAGCAAAAGGTCGATTCCCTGTCCAATTAAGTGAATACAACTATAAACTTCTCTGGTATCAACTTTATAAATTCCTACACGGTGTTCCACTAAGCAAAGAACTGGAGGAAGCCATAACCGACTACAAAACCCTGTTGTTGGGTAAGATAAAATGATAAGTAACATCCTTAAATTGTCTTTACTTATCACCGCCAGCTACTATAAGGCCTTTATCCCCAACAAATTTCCTATTTCCCACCCCAAAAGTCCACTTCGCAAATCTCACTGCAAAATTGGACGATGCATCCAAAAGATGCACAAATGCATTACTGCATGATTATCGCAATTCAATATTTCAAAATGCGTTACGGCCTTTGATATTGAGCGATTTGCGTTTTGGCGATATAATTTTAACCAAATCTTGATGGGAAAAGTTAAAACTGATGCCTGTAACAAAGTCGTTAGTTAGCAATGTGTTTGCGTTGGCTGTTTTTCATGATGTTGTTTATCCCGTTGTCAACGATCTGTGGTTCTGACAAATTCTCCGTTTGAGATGAGGTTGGTCTGCGGTAAGTTGCAGATTTTGCACAGGTTAAATGGAGGAAAAAAGCCATGGACAACAAAGATCCGTTGATCCTTGTGATCAACCCCGGGTCCACTTCCACAAAAGTGGCCGTCTTTCGGGGCGAAACTCCCGTATTTGTGCAGTCCATCTATCACTCTTCAGAGGAATTATCGAAATTCGACCGTATAGTTGACCAGTTCGATTTCAGGAAGGAGCTAATTCTCAAACTGCTCAAAGAGAAGGGGATAAAAGTCGAAGAGCTCTCAGCCGTTGTCGGCAGAGGTGGGCTTATCAAGCCTGTTCCAAGCGGCACATACATCGTAAACGATATCATGAAAAAACATCTGCGAGAAGGTCTTATGGGGGAGCACGCATCAAATCTTGGTGGATTGATAGCGGCATCAATTGCAGAACCGCTTGGCATCCCGGCATTTATCGTCGATCCCGTCGTAGTCGATGAGATGGAGCCACTCGCAAAGCTTTCGGGCCTCCCTGAGATCGAGAGGAAGAGCATATTTCACGCCTTAAACCAGAAGTTCACGGCCCGTCAGGCGGCCAGAGACCTCGGCAAAAAATACGAAGAGGTAAACCTCATAGTGGTTCACCTCGGTGGCGGCATATCCGTTGGCGCTCACAGGAAGGGGCGCGTCATCGATGTGAACAATGCGTTGAACGGTGACGGCCCGTTTGCACCTGAGCGTTCCGGTGGGCTCCCGGCGTGGGACCTCATCGAGATGGCTCTGTCGGGCAAATACACGAAGGACGAACTCAAAAAGAAACTGGCCGGGAAAGGCGGCATCGTCGCCTACCTTGGCACAAACAACATGTTTGAGGTCGAGAAACGCGTTGATGAGGGTGACGAATACGCCGATTTCATCTGCGAAGGCATGGCCTATCAGGTCTCCAAGGAAATAGGGGCGAACGCTGCTGTGCTCGAAGGCAAGGTTGACGCAATAGTTTTAACCGGCGGACTTGCAAATGCCAAACGGTTTGTTGACAGGATACGCAAAAGGGTGGAATGGATAGCGCCGATACTTTTGTATCCTGGAGGAGACGAAATGCTGGCTCTTGCAATGGGAGCTTTGCGGGTGTTGAGAGGCGAAGAAGATGCAAAGGAATACAAGCCATGAATGGATCAAAAGGAGGTAGCCGATGATCAAGAGGCTTGCTCAGTTGGTAGAAGGGTTGCAGGGCAAAGAGCTTGGCACCCTCGTAGTCGCAGCCGGTGAGGACCCACACACAATTGAGGCTGTTAGCAGGGCCGTCGATGAGAAGATCGTCAAGGCGGTCCTGGTGGGAGACGCAGACAAGGTGAAAGAGGTCGCGTCTCAACACAACATAGACCCGTCAAAATTCCAGCTTGTCGATGTAAAAGACAAAAAGGAGGCAGTTAAGACTGCCGTTACAATGGTGAGGAACGGCGAGGGCGATGTCCTGATGAAGGGACTCGTCGATACAGCCGTTTACATGCGGGGCATCCTGAACAAGGAATGGGGGCTCCTGCCGCCCGGGAAGGTGCTCTCTCATGTGACAGTCGTGGAATTCCCGACTTACGAGAGGCTGCTCATCGTGTCGGATGTCGCTGTCATCATACAGCCTGACCTCAATCAAAAGGTGCAAATGCTCAACTACTGCATCGAGGTCGCCCATGCACTCGGCATAGAGCAGCCCAAAGCGGCCATCATCTCGGCTGTCGAGAAAGTCAACCCGAAGATGCCGTCGTCTGTTGACGCCGCACTGATAGCCAAGATGGCAGAGCGTGGCCAGATCAAAGGCGCTATCGTCGATGGGCCGCTCGCACTCGACCTCGCAGTCGATAAGGAAGCTGCCGAGATCAAAGGCGTGAAATCGCCGGTCGTCGGTGAGGCAGACATCCTCATCTTCCCGAACATAGAGACAGGCAATGTGTTCTTCAAAACCGCGACAAAAATTGCCAAGGGCAACATCGCTGCAATGGTGGCAGGCGCCATGAGGCCGGCAGTCCTGACATCACGCGGTGATTCCGAGGAATCCAAGTTCTACTCCATCGCCCTTGCACTCAGAGTGGCGCTCATTCAGAAAGAAAGAGGTAACTGAGCCATGAAAATCCTGACGCTAAACTGCGGCAGCTCATCGGTCAAGTATCAGGTTTACGATTGGGACGAAAAGCGGCCGATAGCAAAAGGGATCGTCGAGCGCGTCGCAATCGGTGGCTCGTTCATACTGCATGAAGTGCCCGGGAAGGCGACGGTTAAAGTGGATTACGAATGCGAGAACCACACGCACGCCGTGCAGCTTGTGCTGAACACGCTCGTCGGCAAGATGAACGGCATTGAGCCTGTGCTGAAGGACATCAACGAGATCAAGGCGGTGGGGCACAGGGTCGTTCACGGAGGAGAGAAATACGCAAAATCCGTCCTCATAACCCCTGAAGTGCTAAAGACATTCGAGGAGCTCTCGGACCTTGCACCGCTTCACAACCCCGCAAATGTGCTCGGCATAAAGGCCGCAATGAAGGTGCTGCCGAATGTGCCTCATGTCGCTGTTATGGACACGGCTTTTCATCAGACGATGCCCGAACACGCCTACATCTATGCTGTCCCTTACGAGTGGTATGAGGAATACGGGATAAGGAGATACGGATTTCATGGCACATCGCACCTCTATGTCTCAAGGCGCGCGGCGGCTCTGATGCGCAAAGACCCGTCCGAGGTTAATGTCATCACATGTCACATCGGGAACGGTGCAAGCGTTGCAGCGGTCAAAGGCGGCATATCCATCGACACATCAATGGGATTTACCCCGCTTGAGGGACTTGTCATGGGGACGAGGTCGGGCGATATCGATCCGGCGATTATCGGGTTCATCGAGCAGAAAAAGGGATACACGGCGTCGAGGATCGTCACCATACTCAACAAGAAAAGCGGCGTGCTTGGCATAACCGGCAAGTTCGTTGACCGCCGTGAGATCGAGGAGCGCGTCGATAGGTATCTTGAGCTGAAAGAGAAGGGCGAGTTCGACTCATTGCCGGATGCGGAGAAGGAGGAGCTTCAGCGCGCATATCTCGCCTTCAAGGTGGAGGCTTATAGAATCAGGAAATACATCGGCGCTTATGCGTTTGCGCTCGGCAGAGTTGACGCAATCGTCTTCACGGCGGGCGTCGGCGAGAGGTGGCCGATGTTGCGTGAAGAAGTCCTCAAGGGGCTTGAACCATTTGGAATAAAGATCGACCCTGAGAAGAACCGCGAGGCCAATTCCCGAAACCACGAGTTCGAGATAAGCGCCGACGACTCGAAGGTGAAAGTCTTTGTGATACCGACCGACGAGGAGCTTGTCATAGCTGAAGATACGGCAGCGATAGTCGAGGGAAGATACGACATCCACACGAGGTTTACATACTCATTCCAGAGCCCTGATTATGTGAACAAGCTTCGGGAAGAGGCCTATCAGAAAGAGCTGGAAAAGAAGAGAAAGAAATCTGCATGATGGTTTCGGGCAGGCGCGAAGCGCCTGCCCGCACACCCGTTAGGGAGCAGAATGGAAATCAAACTCCTCGCAGCTGACAGCATGGGCACCCGCTCGATGGCCACCTACATCAAAACCCCTGACATCAGGATTTTGATCGACCCCGGCGCAGCACTCGGGCCGAGAAGATACGGTCTGCCACCACATCCGATGGAGATAGAACGCCTGCATCTCCATTGGGAAAGGATTTTAAAAGCGGCATCGCAGAGCGACATCATGATAATCACCCACTATCATTACGATCACCACAACCCCGATCACATCGAGATATTCAAGGACAAACGGGTTTTCATAAAACATCCAACCGAGGACATCAACAGAAGCCAGAAGATGCGTGCCGCTTACTTTCAGGATAGACTGGGGGATACGCCCGGTTCAATCGAGTTTGCAGATGGCGAAAGTGTAGATTTTGGAAGGACAAGGATCATCTTCTCAAAGTCCGTGTATCATGGGACAAATTCAAGGCTCGGCCATGTCGTCGAGGTTTTCATAGACTCGCCAGATGGGAAATTCCTTTTTTCATCGGATGTTGAAGGGCCTGCCGTGGATGATCAGGTGCAGTTCATACTTGACCATCCCGCCGACATAATTTACATCGACGGCCCAATGACTTACATGCTGGGCTATCGTTACTCAAAGGGCCACCTCCAGAAAAGCATCGAGAACCTGATACGCATAATCGAAGAGGTGCGTCCGCAAAAACTCATCCTCGACCACCACTTGCTGCGCGACATCAACTGGCGTGAAAAGATGGCCCCTGTCTTCGAGGCCGGCTCAAGAAACGGCGTGGATGTCGTTTGTGCCGCTGAATTCATGGGTGAACCCGTGGATCAGCTTGAGGCGAGAAGAAAAGAACTTTACGGCAGAAAATAACCTCAACAGGAGGCCGCATGAACAAATCATCGATCGTGGACGCCATCGGCAACACACCTTTAATCTACCTCGATAAACTCATATCTGACATACCTGCCAGAGTGGCGGTAAAACTTGAGTTTATGAACCCAGGCGGGAGCATAAAGGACAGGATGGCGTATCACATCATCAGGAAGGGAATGGAGCGAGGCGACATCACGCCCGAAACAACGATCATCGAGGTGACATCCGGCAACACAGGCACCTCTCTTGCCA
>JALVZN010000120.1 GCA_027037615.1 Caldifarciminota bacterium
ACCTCGATGCCGCTGTCGTAAACATGCTGCAGACCCTCAGGCACAGATTCGCCTCCGAACTTCTCAAGCAGATAGACAAGCTGATACGGCTCAATGGAATATCCGGTCGAAAATTCCATGATCTCGGCGAGGCTGATGCTCATCGCATGCTCACCGGCATTGCCTGTAACCACGATGTTGGTCTCAAATCCCGTTTTCGCGCCTATCAACATGTTTATAAACCTGTTGGTTATCTCGCTGACTCGTCCCCATTTCTTGAAATAAAGCCCCTGACCGGTGACCTTTGGTTTGTGGCGCCAGCTCAATCTGATCATGGCATAATCGCTGTGTGACATCAGGAACCCCGCAGCATAATCCTTAACATACTCGTTCACTGAGCCCGGAATGTAGTTATCGGCATCGACGAAGCCGACATATCTGGCTCCTATGGCCCTCGCTATCATGATGCCTATCAACATACCCTCGCCTTTGCCGCGCTTCACAAGTCCATCTTCGTCGAGGATGGCGGTGTATCCGGCGTTTGCGAACTCCTCGGCTATGGCGGCATCGCGCTGGTGCACCATGATGATGCGGGAATGAGTGAACTGATAAAAATGCTTGACGAGCTCGACTTCAAGTTTGTATCTGTTGGGCCCTTCTTTCTTGCTTCCTGAAACGATGATGATGGGGCATTTGTGCGGTATCGCCTTGAGCACGCCGTCGATGAGCTGGAGCTTCTCGTCCTTCATCGGCACGACGATCGCCATCTGGCCGAGCGTGGCGTAAATCTGATCCCGATCGATGTTCTGAATTAGATGGCTCTTGACCAGCTCGGTCTCCGTGTCGAGCTTCAGCACCCTCTGCACCTCGTGAAACATGACAGCACCCAAAAGTTCCTTGTAAACTGCGGCTTCAAGCAGCATATTTTCGCCTCCTTGTTGAAAAAGTTTCGCAATTTCAGGTCAAATATAAGACGGAATCTGCGATTGTGCAAGCAACAGGAACGCATTGCACCGCACGGCGAGTGGACAATTGGAACCACCTCCAGCAAAATTTGTGGGATGCTAAGGACATTGATTTTGCAATACCACAAGGTCACCAACCGATTTGAGGTCGGCGGGACCCGCGTCACGGTCAAACAGTTCAGAAATCATGTGGCTCAGGTCAGGTCGTTGGGCTACAAACAGCTTGACATTGAAGCACTTAAATCTGGCAGGCCGATAGATGAGCCGTCGGTCCTTTTCACATTTGACGATGGATTTGAGTGCATATACTTCAACGCATTTCCCATCCTTGAAGAAGCCGATTATGTGGGGATAGTCTTTCCGGTAGCGCGCTACATTGGGAAAGCCAACGATTGGGACGCATCTTTCGGCATAAGGTTCAGGCAGATGGACGCGCATCAGATCAGGGAACTGGTCGATGCAGGCTGGTGGGTCGGCTCTCACACCATGACCCACCCTGACCTCAGAAAACTGGACGATAAACGGCTGAGAGAAGAGCTTGAAGGCTCAAGGAAGCTTCTGGAGGACCTTATCGGCAAGTCGGTGACATCCATTGCGTATCCTTTCGGGACTTACAACAGGCGAGTCGTCGAATTTGCCATCAAATACGGCTATCAGATAGGCTTTACATCGAGGAGGACGCTGAAGTTGCAGATGGACGACCCGATGCAAATCGAACGGCAGGGCGTCTATCTCATCGACCTCTCATTGAAGCCCAAGATTGACACATCATCGCCGATCTTCATGGCGGAATCCGTTAAGCAGATAGTCATCAACCAGTTCGCCAGACTGAGCTCACTCGCGCGGCACGACATACCGATAATCAGACACATCTCCGGGATGAAGGTCGAGTGACCGGCGGGAAAGCGGCCTCACCCGTCTCAGGCCACCTGAAATAAGCTATTATCTTTCAAATCAGTGACTTGCACCACACCGACCGAGCTTGACCCTGTAACTTCAAATCGTTTAGAATTCGACCCTCAAATCCCTCAAAAAGGAGAAAAGGCAATGGAAAGACCCGAAATCAGGACAGAACTTCCAGGCCCAAAGGCTCAGGAGTGGCTAAAAAAGGATAAGCTGTTCATATCTCAGTCCTACCCAAGAAGTTATCCGGCAGTCATAGAGAGAGGCGAAGGCGTCTGGGTTTGGGATGTGGACGGAAACAAATTCCTGGATGTCAACGCCGGCATAGCCGTCTGCGCAGTGGGACACTGTCATCCCGAGGTCGTTGCGGCCATCAAGGAGCAGGCTGAAAAGCTGATCCACATTTCAGGCACGGATTTTTATTACCCCTATCAGGTTCAGATAGCCGAAAAGCTTGCTGAGATCGTGCCCGGTGCGCAGAACAAGCGCGCATTCCTCACCAACTCAGGCACCGAAGCCAACGAAGCGGCGATGAAGCTTGCGCGTTACAAGACCAGAAGGCCGTTTTTCCTCGCATTTACAGGGGCGTTTCACGGCAGGACTTATGGAACGATGTCGCTCTCGGCGTCAAAGTATGTTCACAAGAGCCATTTCGGGCCGTTCGTGCCGCATGTGATACATGTCCCGTTCCCTGATCCGTATCGCACGCCGTTTGGCGTCAAAAAGGAAAAAGTGGTCGATGCCGTCCTCTCTTACATTGAAGATGTTGTTTTTCACAAACTTGTCGATCCCGAGGATGTCGCAGCGGTCTTTTACGAGCCCATACAGGGCGAGGGCGGCTATGTCGTGCCTCCAAAAGACTTTTACGGCAAATTGAAGGAGCTCACAGACAGGTATGGCATCCTCACGGTGGTGGACGAGATCCAGTCCGGCATGGGGCGCACGGGCCGCATGTTCGCCATTGAGCATTTCAATGTCATACCCGACATCGTCACGATAGCAAAAGGCATAGCATCAGGGCTGCCTCTCGGCGCAATGGTGGCACCGAGGTCGCTCATGGACTGGGAAGTTGGGACACATGCGAACACATTCGGCGGCAATCCCATAGCGTGCATGGCGGCGCTTAAAACCATCGAAATTCTTGAGCGCGAGGCGATCGAAAACGCCGAGAAGATGGGCGAGTTCCTGCTTGGAGAGCTGAAGAAGGTGCAGGAACGCTATCCTGAGGTCATCGGCGATGTGCGCGGGATAGGGCTGATGATCGGCGTCGATTTCGTCAAAGACAGGGAGACGAAGGAGCCAGATGGAAAACTCAGGGACAAAGTCGTTTACGAGGCGTTCAAGAGGGGACTCCTGATGCTTGGCGCAGGCGATTCCGTCATCAGATGGGCACCTCCTCTCATCATCACAAAGGAGCAGTTGACCGTCGCCCTTGAGATCTTCGATGAGGCGATCGGCGCTGCTCTCGGTTGATGTGTTCAATGCATCGAGGCGGGCTTACGCCCGCCTCTTTGATACGGGAGAAGGTGATGAAGGTATTCGTCACGAGGCCAATTCCAGAAGCGGGTCTCAAAATCCTGAAAGAAGCTGGCTTTGAAGTGGTCGTCAGGAAAAGCGAGCTGCCTCCGTCCGAGGAGAAGCTTATCGAAGGCGTGAGAGACGCTGATGCTCTGCTCTGCCTCCTGACCGATAAAGTCACGGAGAGGGTGATCCAAAGCGGCAAGAAGCTCAGGATTATTTCGAACTACGCCGTCGGATACGATAACATCGATGTCAAAGCGGCATCCAGACGCGAGATAATCGTCACCAACACGCCCGGTGTCCTGACCGATGCCACAGCCGAGCTCGCATGGGCGCTCCTGTTCGCAGTAGCGCGCAGAATTGTTGAGGCAGACAGGTTCGCACGCATGGGGAAGTTTAAAGGCTGGCATCCCACACTCCTGCTCGGCTTTGAACTCAAGGGAAAAACGCTCGGAGTTATCGGCGCGGGCAGGATTGGCACAGCTATGGCGTTGAAATCTATGGGGTTCGAGATGCGGGTCATCTACACCTCCAGACGCCACAACAAGACGCTTGAGGAAAGACTTGGAGCTCAAAAGGTGGAGTTAGATAAGCTCCTCAGCTCGTCGGATTTCATATCAATCCATGTGCCGCTGACGGATGAGACATACCATCTCATAGGCAAAAGGGAGATAGAGCTGATGAAACCGACCGCCATCATGATCAACACATCTCGTGGCGCCGTGATAGACGAAAAGGCGCTCATCGATGCGTTGAAGGAAAGGAAAATTGCGGGCGCCGGCCTCGATGTGTTTGAAAACGAGCCCCATATCCCCGAGGAGCTCAGGAAAATGGACAATGTGGTGATCACGCCCCACATCGGAAGCGCGACCCACAGGGCCAGGGAGGAAATGGCGGTCATGGCCGCAAAAGCCATCGTCGATGTGCTCAACAACCGCATTCCTCAGCACATCGTCAATGAAAAGGACATTCTGGAGTGTCGTTGAGCTCAAGCCCTGACCCTTCTGCTGAGTAACAGGATGTCCCTCAAGTCCCCCACATCCCTTGCGCTGAGCCAGCTATCTTCAAAATTCGGATTGCCGACGATCTGCGCTATTGCGGCAAGCGCCTGAAGGTGAAACTGCCGCTCGTCGCGTGTGCCGGCCAGAAAGAAAACGGCCTTAACCTCAGGTGCTGTTTCTGAGAAATAAACGCCATCCAGCGCTCGAACGACAACCATGGTGAACTTATCCTCCCCGTCGATCACCACATGGGGTATGGCTATGAACGGGGTTATTGCCGTGCTACTCTCCTTCTCCCTCTCCTCGAGCATGCGGAGTAGTTCGTCAAAATCCATGCCCAGTTCCGATGCCATCTCGGCTGCCACCCTTCGGAAAAGCTCCAGCTTGCTAATCTTCCCCTTGATGTCCAGTATCTTCGATTTCTTCACCAGCCTGTCAAACCTGTCTTCGACGATTTTGTCCCGCTCGATGATTATCTCCATGAGCTCGTTCTCAAGCGTCCTCTCGGCTATCTTCCTGTCCGTTATTCGGGCTATCAGGTGCAGAAGTGCGAACTCACGCTTGTGCTTTCCGCCGTATTTCATGTAAAACACGAGGCCGAGCGCACCTATGCCGAGCGTTATCAGGATGGATTCGAGTCCCATCTCGACGACCATCGCTACATATCCCACCAGCCCGATAATCTGGATGTATGGGAACAACGGAGCCCGAAACTGAGGCCTATAGTTGGTTATTCCGCTGAACCTCATTATCAAAAGGGACAGGCACGCAAAAGCATACGAAAGGATGAGCACAGACGATGCAGCTTTGACAAAGGGCTTGAGCGGCATCAGTAATGAGGCCACGATAAGCGCGCCGGTCAGGAGCACGGACACAAACGGCACGCCAAAACGGTTGAGTTTCCCGGTAACCGTCGGAAGGAGGCCGTCCCTGCTCAGGGCAAACGGGTATCGTGCAGCCGCCATGATGCCTGCGTTGGCCGTAGAGACGAAAGCCAGAACTGCGGCGACGCCTATCAGCTTTTGTCCCAGACTACCGAGCACTACAGCCGCCCCGTCGGTTATGGGCGTCAACGAATTGGCGAGTTTGTCACCTAACACCCCCACGGTCGTCAAAATCACAAGGAAATACAGCGACACCACCACAAAGAAGGAGATGAACATGCCCAGAGGTATGTTTTTGCCCGGATTTTTCACCTCCTCGGCTATGCTGGCGACCTTGAGGAGGCCACCGTAGGATATGAACACCATACCGGCCGTAGAGACGATGCCCTTCAGCCCATCAAAGGCGAACGGCTCGAAATTGGTCACACGCACATCCTGAATCCCCTCGAAGATGTAAAGCAGTAGCAGGCCCAGCATCGAGACGACGAGTATCTTCTGGATGAGACTGGCTTCTTTGGCGCCCAGTATGTTCAGCGCCACAAAAACGGCGGTCAGAGCAATGGCCGCCACATGCATGTTTATCGGGACGATGAGCTCAAGGAATGTGGCCATACCGATAAGCGCAAATGCGCTTTTGAACGAAAGGGACGCCCATGTCAACAATCCGCTGACCGTGCCGGCAGCAGGCCCAAGCGTCCTCGTGACATAGAAATAGTCGCCGCCCGCCCTCGGCATAGCCGAAATCAATTCAGCCTGACTCAACATCCCCGCCACAGCGAGCAAACCCGCGAAAAAGTAAGACAGGAAGACAGACGGGCCTGTCCTGGCATACGCTATCCCCGGCAGGATGAACAGCCCGGAGCTTATCATCGCTCCTGTGGCTATGGCAAAGACGCTCCAGAGTCCCAATTCCCTTTTGAGTTTATCTTCCATTCCTTCTCCTTCTGGCGATCAGTGCAAATATAACCATGAGCGAGATGTAAGAAAGTGCGCCTATCATCGAGCTGAGCACGCTGATGTCGGCCCTGAGCTCAAGATTTACCCCAAGCACGACGAGTATTGCTATCACGATGCCCATCAGCGCATCGCCCGCGACCAGACCGGATGCGTAGAGCGTTCCGTCATCGTGTCTCAGGAAATGCGACAGCAGACCGCCCACAAAAAGCGGCGTTGAGAGCTCAACAGGCAGGTAAAGTCCGACTGCAACGGGCAGGGAATCCACGCCTAACAGTTCGACCACCAGCGCTATGGCCATCCCGCTGAGTATCAACACCCATGGCACGGTGCCGCTCATGACGCCTTTGACCACCATCGACATTATGGTGGCCTGAGGAGCTGACAGGTCACGCGAACCGATGTGATAAGCTGCATCCAACAGTTTCAACACATAGCCTATGACCAGGGCCACGAACAGAACGCCCAACAATTCCGCAACCTGCTGTTTCCACGGCGTGGCACCCACGAGGTAGCCGGTTTTGAGATCCTGAGATGTGTCGCCCGCAATCGCAGCCGCTATGCACACAACTGCACCGAATGTCATGGCCAGAAACATCGCCTTCGTGTCTTTCATACCCATTGCGGCGAACAAGAGCGAGATGGCGAACAGCGCCGCTATTGTCATGCCGGACACGGGGTTGGATGAACTGCCAACTATCCCCACAATCCTCGATGACACGGCCACGAAAAGGAAAGCGAAGACCACGAGCAAAATCGAGAGCCAGAAACTGAGCCCGAGAAGCAACGGCATCGCCACTATCACAACAGCCAACCCTCCAAGCACATAGGCCATCGGCAGATCACGACTTTTCCCAAAACTCAATGAGACCTGTCCCAACGCCTTCAGGATGTATTTCGCGCTCTTTCCAAGGCTCACAAGGCCACCCATGAGGACTGCACCAGCGCCTATAAACCGCACATCATGGCTCCAGATCGAGAAAAGGTCATCGGCGGAGACCACGCTGACACCCGAAAATCGAGCTATGAGAGGGATCAGCACTGTCCATCCAAGAAGCCCACCCGCGAGAACCAGCGACGAAATCCTCAACCCGAGTATGTAGCCGACGCCGAGCAGTGAAGGCGAGAGATCTATGCCTATGTAAGCGTTATAACCTCTTATGAGCATCCCAGGCGCCATTCCGAATAGCCTCAACGCCGAGCCAAGAAACTTGAAGATCCCGCCGGCGGTGAAACCGAGAAAGACGAATTTCGCCTTTTCGCCGCCCTCTTCTCCCGCTTTCAGCACCTCGGCACATGCCGTGCCCTCAGGATAGGGCAAAACCCCATGTTCATCCTCTATCAGGTGCTTTCTGAGCGGAACCATCAACAAAACGCCAAGGATGCCGCCGATAAGCGAGACCACGAATGTGAAATAGACCGATGCATCCAGACCGAGCAGAATGACCGCAGGTATCGTGAAGATCACACCCGCAGCGAGCGATTCACCAGCTGAAGCTATGGTCTGGACGATGTTGTTCTCGAGTATCGTCCCGCGCCGCAGGAGTCCACGCAAAATCGCCATCGAAACCACCGCTGCCGGAATGGAAGCGGAAACCGTCATGCCTATGCGGAGACCCAAATATGCATTTGCCGCTCCAAAAACGACGGCAAGCAAAACCCCAAGCACGATTGCCCTCAATGTGAACTCTTTGCCAATCATGAGCATATTTTAAAGAAAATTCTGGTTGACAAACAACAAATCGGCTGAAAGAACGGCAATCTCACACAGAACAGATTGGAAGCAGAGGTCATTCGATGGAATTGAGGTATTCTTGGAGTATCAAATGGGCGGCGAGCATGTCAACTTTGTGCTTCCTGCGCGACGGTTTCTGGCCGGTCTGACGAATTACATCCTCAGCCATCACGCTCGTAAACCTCTCATCCCAGAACACGATCTCAGCATCGACTTCCTGCC
>JALVZN010000121.1 GCA_027037615.1 Caldifarciminota bacterium
GCTGATCCTCACGCACACCAATGGGCTGGAAAGCGAGGGGATACACAAACTCGCATGGGATGTCTTCGAGGCCGCCACTGAAGTGGCGAAAGAGCTGAAGCTCTACGGCGCAGGTCAGGATCTGCTTGCCGATGCGTTCAGCGGCAACATCAAAGGGCTTGGGCCGGGCGTGGCTGAGATAGAGTTCGAGGAGCGGAGATCCGACCCTGTCGTGATTTTCATGGCTGACAAGACATCGCCCGGTGCGTGGAACCTGCCGCTTTTCAAGATATTCGCTGACCCGTTCAACACGGCTGGACTTGTGATCGATCCAAAGATGCATCCCGGCTTCGTGTTCGAGGTGCTCGATGTGCATACCGGCAAGATGGCTCGCGTATCGACACCTGAGGAGATGTATGACCTGCTGACACTTATCGGCTCGGTCGAGGACTACATCATCAAGAATGTGTATCGCAAGGACGGCGAGATCGCTGCGACGGCGTCGGTCGAAAAGCTCAACCTGATAGCCGGCGAGTATGTCGGCAAGGATGATCCTGTGCTCATCGTCAGGTGCCAGAGCGGATTCCCTGCGCTCGGCGAGGTGCTGGAACCGTTCGCCTTCCCGCATCTGGTGGCAGGCTGGATGAGAGGCTCACATTTCGGGCCGCTTATGCCTGTTCCGTTCCATCACGCCAATCCGACAAGGTTCGATGGCCCGCCAAGAGTGATCGCCGCCGGGTTCCAGATCGCAGAAGGCAAGCTCATAGGGCCGAGAGACCTGTTCGACGACCCCGCATTCGACGAGGCAAGGCGCCTCGCCAACATCATCTCGGAATACATGCGCAGGATGGGGCCGTTCGAGCCGCACAGGGTCGGGCCTGACAAGCTGGAATACACCACCATGCCGCAGGTGCTCGAAAAACTGAAGGATAGATTTCAATGAGGCTGGGGCGGCATCGCCGCCCGCTTTCACCATATAATTTCGCAAAACTTTAGCAAGGAGAGGAAATGACGGAAAAAAACGGGCTGACGGATAAATTCAAGGCCGGTTATGTGGCGATAGTTGGCAGGCCGAATGTGGGCAAGTCAACGCTTATCAATAACTTTCTGAGGTTCAAGCTGTCCATCGTCACGCCGAAACCTCAGACGACAAGGCACAGGATACTCGGCGTGCTGAACGGCGAAGGATATCAGATCATCTTCCTTGATACGCCGGGGATAATGGAAAAGGCGAAATACAACCTTCACAAATGGATGATAAAGCGCGCGATTGAGGCGATGGATGAGGCTGACCTCGTCCTTTTCGTGGTCGAGCCGATGCAGCCGACGGAGGCCGACCTCAAAATCCTGGATGCGATCAAAGAGCGGAACAAGAAGACCATACTCGTTATCAACAAGATCGACCGTGTTCCGAAGGTCGAGGTGCTCCCGGTCATAGACACATACTCGAAGCTATACGATTTCGCCGATGTGGTGCCGATAAGTGCGCTCAAACTCATCAACACCGATGAACTTCTGGATGTCATAATCAAGAACCTGCCTGAGGGCGAGCCGTTCTATCCCCCTGATATGCTTACGGATAGGCCGGAACGGTTCTTTGTGGCGGAAATCATCAGGGAGAAGGTGTTTCAACTCTACGGCGAGGAAATTCCGTATTCGACAGCCGTCGAGATCGAGATCTTCAGGGAACGGGACGATGAGCACGGCGGCAAGGATTACATCAGGGCGGTCATCTATGTGGAGCGGGATTCGCAGAAGGCGATTTTGATAGGGCGCGGCGGACAGGCCTTGAAAAAGGTCGGGATGCGTGCGCGTCAGGAGATCGAGGAGTTCCTCGGTCGGCCCGTTTACCTTGAGCTGTGGGTTAAAGTTAAGCCCAAATGGCGCAAAAACGAGGCATTTCTGAAGGAGATCGGATATTAAAAGGAGGATGTATGGATTACAGAGAGGCTTTTCTTGAACTTCTGGTGATGCTCGCCTTCGTTGACCTCGAGTTCGACGAGGAGGAGAAGCTTCAGCTTGCGGAAAAGGTCACTCAACTCTATGGGCCAGAAGCTGCTGAAGCGCTCCACCGCATCCAGAAGCGGATGGAGATGGCTTCGGACAGCGATTACATCACCGAGAGGACGAAAGAGGCTGTTTCCGTGCTGAAAAACTCGCTCCCACAAAGCGAGTGGAAGAACATCATCAAGGACCTCATGAGACTTGCGCTCGCCGATAGGAAAATAGGGAGTGGCGAGGCAGCTTATCTTGTCAATGTCTGCCGCATGTTTGATGTGGATTTCGACGAGGTGCTGAAGGAGATCAAAGCTGAGCTATGCGGGTGACCGCATAAGCTCGATGATGGCCTTTTCCATGTCTTCAGGCGTGTAGTCGTCAAGCGGACTCAATACCTTTGACCTGTTTCCGAGAGGCCCCCATCTTGATGGGCCAACTACCGGGTTGGAACCGAACAGCGAGATCGTGGGCACTCTCAATGCAGCGGCGATGTGCATTACCCCTGTGCCGCACGACACGACGAGGTCAGAGGCTGCAATCACGGCCATGACCTCCCTCAAATCCGTTTTCCCCATAAGGTTCATGTAGCCTGATGCACCTTCAAACTCGGCGAAATGGCTGCCAAACTCCTCACGCTCCCTTTTGCTCCCTGTCACGATGACAGAAATGCCGCGGGACAGCAATCGATTTACGAGCTCGGCGTAGAGCTCGACCGGCCAGTTTGGCGATGTGCCGTGCGAGCCGGGATGAACGATGACTCTCGGCTGTGCGAGGTGCGATACCCGTTTGCGCCCCTGTTGCAGCTCTTCGTCCGTGAGATAAAGCCGCGGAGGGATGAGCTGCGGGTTTTCTATGCCGAGCGGTCTGAGAAACTGGAGGTTGAACTCAGCTTCGTGCCTGTCGGAGCGGTGTTTGCGCACTTTCACGCGCCTGTTGTAGAGCAGGCTCCACCATCGATAGGCTGTGCCGATGCGGATCGGGATTTTGTGCTTGAAAAATGTCCATGCCGTTTTAGGTCTTGGCAGGAGGTCGATTATGACCTGCGGCTTCGTTGCCTCGATAGCGGCTTCAAGCGAGGGGATGACAGCTTTCTTGTCGATGGCTTCATAAACTCCTATCTCATCGATATCCGGGTGGTTACGGATGAGCGGCGCCTGATATTTCGAGATGAGGAATATCACCGTCGATGACGGTAGGTGTCGTTTTAAAGCGGATGCCATCGGCAGCGTCAGGACGAGGTCGCCTATCCCATCACTTCTGAAGATCGCTATTCTCATGGGAATTAAAGGATATACCTTGAAAGGTCTTCGTCTTCCACGATCTGTGAAAGCCGCTTCTCGACATAAGGAGCATCAATGAGGATGTCGGTGATGCCGGGGTTGGGCACCTCGAACAGCAATTCTTCAAGGACTATGCTCATGACCGTGTAGAGCCGCCTTGCGCCGATGTCGTCCGTTTTCTCGTTGACCAGTGCTGCGTAGTGTGCTATGGCGTCGAGCGCTTCTTCGGAGAACTCCAATCTGACGCCTTCTGTGAGAAGGAGCGCCTTGTATTGCTTGACAAGCGCATTTTCCGGTTCGACAAGTATGCGCCTGAAATGATCCTCGGTCAGGCTGTCTAACTCCACCCTTATCGGGAACCTACCCTGGAGCTCGGGGATGAGGTCAGACGGTGCGGCGTTGTGGAAAGCGCCGGCAGCGATGAAGAGGATGTGGTCCGTCCGAACCATGCCGTATTTTGTCGTCACCGTTGTGCCTTCGACGATGGGCAGGAGGTCGCGCTGAACGCCTTCCCTCGACACATCCGGGCCGGACGAACTGCCTGAACCCACGATTTTGTCTATCTCATCGATGAACACGATGCCGGATTCCTGAACGCGCTTGATGGCTTCGTCAACCACTTCGTCCATGTCGATAAGTTTTTGAGCCTCTTCTTCCTGAAGATATTTTAAGGCCTCCTTGACCGTCATTTTTCGGCGCCGTTGACGCTTGCCGAAAAGCGTGGAGATTTCGGGCAGGTTGACGTCTATGCCGACGACATTCGACAGGGAGCCGAACGGGTTTACCTTTTCCTCGACATCGATCTCGATGACCTGGTGGTCGAACTTCCCGCTTCGCAACGATTCCCGAATCCTTTCGCGCTGGTAGGACTCTATTTCGCGGTCGTAGCTGTAAGGGCGTTCGTAGAGGATGTCAATCAGCCGTTCCTCTGCGAGCCATTTAGCGCGCTCCGTGACCCGTTCCATGTGCTCCCTTTTCACCATGCCGACCGCAATCTCAACGAGATCGCGGATTATGGATGCTACATCGCGGCCGACATACCCCAGTTCGGTGAACTTTGTTGCTTCAACTTTGATGAAAGGCGCCCGCGCAAGTCGGGCAAGCCGTCTTGAGATCTCGGTCTTACCGACCCCGGTCGGCCCGATCATCAAAATGTTGTTTGGGGTGATCTCTTCTCTGATTCCTTCAGTAACATGGAGTCTGCGCCAGCGATTGCGCAAGGCAATAGCTACCGCCCGTTTGGCTCTCTCCTGTCCTATGATGTATCTATCAAGGTAGGAAACAATCTCACGAGGAGTAAGTTTGTCCATGTCTTTGTGCATACCCCCACCTCTAAGGCTGGAAAGTGGACCTATTTGTCTGTGTGAGGCAGATACTTCTTCACGTCAGTTACATCAAAATAGACCATCCATGTCTCTTTTGTGTCAGGACACTGGAGTTTCAGGACATCCAGACTTTTGCCCTTGTGGTCCAGGTTCATCTGGGCTATCACCTGAGCGTGTTGCCCCTTACCGCATTTGCAGATCATGTGTCTGACTATCTGGTATTCCTTTTGCAGGACGCTGAAATGCACGACCATCGGGTTATCCGCGGGGCTCTTTTTCAGCTTTATAGCTATAGCATGCTCGATGTCGCGCCCTGAATCGCATGAAATCCGCTCTGGAACCTCATCTTCAAAGTATATTTCTCTTAACAACAAGGGTTTGCTCGCCATTTAAGAGTCCTCCGATGTGTAGGCTTACATTTTCAGGCAAAATTGACTTTCAGGCAAGCACTCGAGAGGCATCACTTAACAGGTTATAAAACAAAAAATTAGATCCTCAATATATGAACTTTTGGTAGAAGAATGAAAGAATTTTAGCCGCTCGAACCTCATTTCAAAGCTATCGCTATCCACTTTATCTCCTGTTGGGTTGGATATACTCTGATGCCCTAACAGGGGGGTAAATTTTAAAAAGAATTTCGATCACAAACAAAACGGCAAATAGCCCCACCGCTTTTGATGTGCCATGAGCGTGGCATTAAAATTCAACATTATGTTGAAAATAGCCACTTTCAATGCAAATTCGATAAGGAGCAGGTTGCACATAATAGAGAAATGGCTTGAGAAGGAAAAGCCTGACATCCTTGCCATACAGGAAACCAAAGTAGTTGATGAGCTCTTTCCGAAATCCGCCTTTGAGGAATGGGGTTACAATGTCGTCTTCAGGGGAAAGAAAGCTTACAGCGGCGTTGCGATAGCCAGCAAGTGGCCTATCGAGGATGTGGAATACGGCTTCGATGAGGATCCCCGTGATGAGGAAAGGCTGATCAAGGCCGTGATAAAGGGCATCCCAATCGTGAACACCTATGTGCCACAGGGCAAAAAGATCGACCATCCCGACTATCAATACAAATTATGGTGGTTCAGGAGGTTGAGAGACTACTTTTCGAGGAAATTCAGCCCCGACGAACCGCTGCTCTGGGTCGGCGACCTCAATGTAGCTCCCACTGAGCTGGATGTGACAAACCCCAAAACCAAGAAAAACCATGTCGATTTCCACATCGATGTCAGGAAGGAATTTCAGAAGACGCTCGAATGGGGATTCGTCGATGTTTTCCGCAAACACAGGCCCGGCCCCGGCGAGTTCACATTCTGGGATTACCGCGTCCCGAAAGCGCTTGAGCGCAACATCGGCTGGCGCGTGGACCACATACTCGCAACAAAACCACTGGCGGACAAGTCGGTCGATGCCTATGTGGACAGGGAGCCAAGGGCATGGCCGAAACCATCCGACCACACTTTCCTTGTGGCCATTTTCGATGTAGATTGTTGAACTACCGCTGATTTTTAAAAACAAGGGGGTGATGAAGGTGTGGGAAGCCATTTTCAAACTGGCGTTTGGCGGTATCGGTTCGGTCTTCTGGTTCGGTCAGGACGAATACGGGCATCTCGTGCCCATCGAGGAACCATCCGCTCCGTTGACTGGCGGCGTCAATCTCTTCTCTTTCCGTTTCGATGACCTCGAAGGTGTCACAGCTGAGCTGAACATGTTTCGGGACAGGGAACTCAACACTGCCCGAAGCATCTACTTCCTCAGCAACCTTGCGCGGACATATCCGTATCTGGAAAGAGGCGCCGTGACAGTGGCTTACGAGATGATCGAGGAGCACTGGCATCTGAACGACTGCGAGATCAACATAATCAAAAAGCTCTTGTCCGATTACATGCCGGAATTGGTGATAGAGTCCTATCTCGGCGTGTGGCATTTTGATGAGGGAGGCATAGAGAAGTCCAACATCGCCCGCATTATGGGGTTCAGGCGCAGGGATGATTACGAAAAATTCGTTTCGGACTTCTTCAGCGATGACTTCTCGCGCATGAGGACGCGCGTGGTCGGCTTCCGATACAGAAAACACAGTTTCATGTCTCAGAATGGAGAATTTGAACTTTCCATCGGCGCACCCGTCTATCTGCATCGCGATTACAGTAACCCTCACGACAACTACGCCGTGGCAGTCCTTTACGAGAACGGCGAGATGCTGGGCTGGCTCAGGCGCACGATAGCCTATCACATTGGCTACCTGATAGATAAGGGTATGCTGCTTAAGGAGCGTATTACTGCGGTTTTGCCGAACGCACTGAAGGACGACGAAAAGGTTTACATCGAGATATCGAGAATGGCCTGACGACAGGTTATAATCTGAGGCCATGAAGAAGTTATCGCTCATACTCGGAGTCGCTCTGTTGGTCGGATGTCACAAATCCGATAAAAACAGGGCATCGATCGATGATCTTTCGGGTGACGAGGTCATCGACTCGGCACTCATCGTCCAGAGCAAGAAGGAAAGGAAATTGTGGGAGCTCAAAGCTGCCAGAATTGAATTTGTCGATAGCACCACAAAGGTGTATGGATTTAAGTTAAAATTTTTCGGCGCAAACGGGTCGGTCGTTTCGGTGCTTCAGGCAGATTCGGGCATGGTCTATGAAGCCACTGGTGACATGACGGCGATCGGGCATGTCTCCGTCGTGACGCTCGACAGCACAAAATTGACCACTAACACCCTGAGCTGGGACAACAATCGAGAGAAGATTTACACGGACGACTACATAACGATCGTGGACTCAAGCGGAAAGGTTTTGAAAGGCAAAGGGCTTGAGGCCGACCCGGGGTTGACCCACATAAAAATCAAAAGTGAGGTGAAAGCTTATGGGACTGATTGACTTCTTTAAAACAGCCATCCAATCGTCGGAAACAAAATCGGATGAGCTGAACGATGCCGAGATAGAGGAACTCATCGAGAAAGTTGCGCGGCGTGTCGTGGATTGGCGGATGTCCATTCCCGCCATCGTGGTGCTCGAAAGCGGCAAACCGTTATCGTTCGTCGCAAGTCAGGTCCTGGTCTTCTTCGAGCCCATCGTGCAGTCAATATTCACGATAAAGGATTACGATCGGTTCATCCGCTTGCTTGAGGACAGGGACAAAGTGGAGCTTCTGATCCAGAGAATTGAACAACTCGAGGACGAGTTCCAGCACGGGGCTAAGGAGCCTGAGACCGATGGCGAAGACAGTCAGAACGGCGATTAAACTGCTCCTCCTGGTGCCGCTGATAATCCTGACATCGATGGGGGCATCGGACAGCGACTATGACATTGTGATTGCGCGACTTCAGTATCAGGGAGGTGGCGACTGGTATAACGACCCCGATGTCATTCCCAACCTTGCAAAGGAGATCAACCGCAGGACATCGCTGAGGGTGGCCGTGAAGCAGGAGGTCGTTTCACCGTCCGATCCCGCCATCTTCGCATATCCCATCGTTTACATAACAGGGCACGGGAACATAAAATTCTCGGATGAGGATGTCAAAAATCTGAGGCGCTATCTGGAAAACGGCGGCTTCCTGTATGCCGACGACGATTACGGCATGGACGAGTCCTTCAGGAGGGAGATAAAAAAGGTCTTTCCGGACAAACAACTTGTCGAAATACCGTTTGACAACCCGATTTACCACATTTTTTACCAGTTCCCGATGGGATTGCCCAAGATTCACGAACACTACAAAGGGCCGCCTCACGGATACGGCATCTTCTATCAGGGCCGCATGGTCGTCTTTTACACCTACAACACCAACATCTCGGACGGGTGGACCCCCAACCATAACGATCCGCCTGAGAAAAGGGAACAGGCGTTCAGGATGGGGGTCAACATAGTCCTTTATGCTCTGAGTTACTGAGCTTTTGCTTTCAGGTAATCCCTGATCTCACGCAGGAGCAACACTTCTTCCGACGGCTTCGGCGGCGCTGCCACTTTCTCCTCCTTCTTTTGCGTTTTCTCTATCTGCTTCATCATCAAAAAGATGACGAAAGCGATGATCAGGAAGCTGATGATGGTGTTTATGAAAACGCCATAGTTTATCGTGACGGCTTCGGATGTGTCCGTGGCCTTTTTCAGCACTATGACAAGTTTCGAGAAGTCAACTCCTCCGAGCAGCAGGCCGATGGGCGGCATCAAAATATCGTTGACGAAAGAGGTCACAATCTTGCCGAACGCCACGCCCAGCACTATGCCGACGGCCATGTTGAAGATGTTGCCTCTCATGACGAACTTCTTGAAATCACCCCACATAACGCACCTCCTGTTTGAGTTTCGGGCATCTGCGGCTGAGTATAGCGGTTGACGGCGGCCTATTTCAAATTGAGACGACAATTTGCCCAGTCATCGCCAGTTTGAGGGTCGCCGAAATTAGACAATATAATTTCCCTCAAAAGGAGAGCAGAGATGAAAAAGTTATGGGCACCATGGCGAATGGCTTACATCCTCCATGCCGATGAGACCGCCAAGAACGAGTGCATTTTCTGCTCCAAGCCGCTCGGCGACGATGAGGAGAACTACATCCTCTATCGCGGCGAAAAATGCTTCGTGATAATGAACATCTTCCCCTACAACACAGGTCACCTGATGGTGGCGCCTTATGCCCACAAAAACACGCTTGAGCTACTTGATCAAGAAGAAAGCAGCGAGATGTTCTGGCTCGTTCAGAGATCCATCGAGATCCTGCGCCAGTCGATGCGGCCGGATGGGTTCAATGTCGGCGCAAACATCGGCAGGGTGGCAGGTGCAGGGTTCGACGGCCATGTCCACATCCACATAGTGCCACGATGGAACGGCGACACTAACTTTATGCCCATCATCGGGGATGTGAAGGTCATCCCGGAAGGGCTCAGGGAGACATACAATCGACTTAAACCCTATTTTGAGAAGCTGAAGAAATGAAAATCCTGCACACTGCGGACTGGCATCTCGGTAAGTCTTTTGAAGGAAGTGAGTTTGACCTCATCGGCGAACAGGGAAAGCTGTTGCATTCCGTCGTCGAAATCGCCCGCCATGAGGATGTCGATGTAGTGGTGATAGCCGGCGATGTCTTCGATTCGTATTCGCCATCTGCGTCCGCCAGACGCCTGTTCTACGAAACCGTGTGCGAGCTGTCGGACATGCGAAAGCTGGTCATCATAATCGCTGGCAACCACGATTCGCCTGAGATGCTTCGGGCTGAAATTCCCCTTTACAAAGGCAGAAATATCATCCTTTCGGGCACGCCATCGGACGATTTGACCATCTTTCAGGACGGCGTCAGGGATTTCGAGGTAGAGATAAGTGGTCATTTCGTCCTCGTGAAAGGGGATTCCCCGACCGCATTCTTTCTTCTGCCCTACGCTTCGGAAGTGCGGCTCAGAGAGGCTATCGATGGCGATTCTGCAGCTCAGGAGGCGTCCAACTACACTCAGAAAATAGCCCGAATTATAGCATCGGAGCCCCCGTTCGATGGCGCGGATTACATCGGCATATCGCATCTTTTCATGGAGAACGGCGAGGAGACGGGTTCCGAGCGGCAGCTCATACTCGGAACGGCCTATCGCGTGCCGCTTTCGGCTGTCCCGCCTCACTTCAACCTCATGCTTTTGGGCCACCTGCACTCATACCAGACGATAGGCGATCGGGCTGTGTATTCCGGCGCCCTGTTCCCGCTGTCGGCATCCGAGGCGCAAAGGAGCCCGGAAAAGTTCGTTGTGCTGGCGGATAGCAATGGGCACTTCGAGCCCATCACCATCTTGCCGCCGAACAGGGTCAAATCGCTGAGCTTCAATTCAGTCGAAGATGCCATCAGTGCGGCGGATCGATACAGCGAAACGCTGGTTTTCCTCGAAATCAAGACGATGGCGGTGACCTCGGAGAACATATCCGCCATAAAAAGGGCCTACGGGAACAACCTGATAACCTTGAGGTTCTCATTCGGCGACGAAAAAGGGCACCATGGCGAGATCGACATCAAAGCTATGAGCCACGAGGAGGTTTTCAGGCGTTTTTACAGGGAAAAACACGGGGTTTCGCCTGACGATGAGCTCGTCAGGCTGTTCCTCAGCATGCTCCAGCAGACTGAGGAGAAACTGAATGAAACCGTTTGACATATCCGCAGTTGTGCCTGATCCTTGCCACAGGGAGGTGATGAGATGAAGGTTCTGGTCGCAATGCGAAATCCGTTGCCCGATGCTCTGAAAGACGAGATCAGGGCCATTTTCGACGGCATAAGCGATGTGGTTTTCCTTGAGGATGTGAGCGACAAATCGTCACTCAGGGATGTTGAGGCCGTGCTGTTCTTTGAGTTCAAAGGAGTTGTGGACAAGCTCCTGCCTTACCTTGAGAATGCGAGGGTTTTCCAGACGATAACCGCCGGCACTGACCACATCCCGACTGACAGCCTTCCGAATGGCGCCGTCGTCCTTTCAGGGAGCGGTGCGACCGCACACTGGATAGCGGAACATGTGTTTGCCCTGATGTTAGCTGCCGCCAAAAAGGTGGTTTACCACACGGTCGCCATGAGAAACGGCGAATTCCATCAGGAGGCGTTCTCCAAACCGCTTGCAGGGGCGACGCTTGGCATCGTTGGACTTGGCCACATAGGCTGTGAAGTCGCAAAAAGAGCCCGCTGTTTCGATATGAAGATAATGGGGTTGAACAGGAGCGGACGGGGCAAGTGCGACGCCGATTTCGTCGGCAGGATATTCGACAGAGCCGACTTTGAGAAGGTGCTGAAGGAGGCCGATTTCCTCCTGATATCCGTTCCGCTGACGCCTGAAACAAGGGGCCTTATCGGGGAGAAAGAGCTGAAACTCATGAAAAAAGACGCTGTCCTCGTGAATGTGGCGCGAGGCAAAGTCATCGATCTGGAAGCGCTTTACAAACATCTTCTGGAAAACAAGGAATTTACAGCCGCCCTTGATGTGTGGTGGAAGTATCCGCGCAGGGGCGAGAAGTTCGCGCAACCGTTTCCGATCGAGCAGCTGCCCAATGTCGTGATGACCCCGCATCTCGCGCCCAAAGTGCCGGGTTTCTTCGAGCAGATGGTCAGGTTTTCGGCCATGAAATTGCGCGAATACCTTGAAAAGGAGCGTGTCTGATGAGAAAGAGCGTGCATCGGTGCCCGCTTTGCGGCGCCGAGCTTGTGATAACCGCCCTGAAATGCCCTTCATGCGGCACTGAAATTCGGGGCGAGTTCCAGATGTGCGAGTTCTGTCGGCTCAACGAAAGCCAGCTGGATTTCCTTCGGGTTTTCATAGCCTCCAAGGGCAACCTATCGCTCGTTTCGCGGAAGTTGGGCATATCGCATCCGACTGCGCGCGCGAGGTTGAACGCAATCATCAAGGAGCTGGGCTATGAGCCTTATCAACAGGATGAGACTGAGCGCACCAACATCAACGAGATCCTGGAGATGGTCGAGAGAGGTGAGCTGACAGCTGAGGAGGCAGCCGAGCTGATCAAGGGGATAAAAAGCAATGCCGGGGGAGGGATTTGAACCCTCACGGGATTGCTCCCAGCGGATTTTGAATCCGCCGCGTCTTCCGTTCCGCCACCCCGGCTTGTTTCGTGCCAAAATTATCATTTCTTTGCTCGGAGTTGTCAATCAGGATAGATACCTGCAAAATCTACCCCAAAAATATGACGGCTCCCTTAGAGAGGGATGAGTATATTCACCGACACATATCATACAAGATACAAGCTACAATACCAACATCTTCAAAACCTTGTCCAAAAATGCTTGACAAACGCATGTTTTAAACTTACCATACATGACTGACCAGTCAGTCAGAAGGGGGATGTGAGATGGAAAAGGAAACGAAACTGAAAATCTTGAGGGTCGCCGAAGAGGTTTTCGCCGAAAAAGGGTTCCATGCTGCAAAGATGGACGATATTGCCGAGCGCGCTGGAGTCGCGAAAGGCACAATTTACCTCTACTTCAAATCGAAGGAACAGCTGTTTTTTCAAACCCTTGAGTTCATGATCGTAGGGATGATCGAGACAGTTAGAAATAAAACCTCGACCCTCAGTGACCCGCTTGCAAGACTTAAAGAGGGTATCAATGTGTATTTCAATTACATAACTAGACACAGACAGATTTTCTTCATGTTACTCAACGAGGAGATTGCGAGCTCAGGCAAGGGTTACAGCGAGAAACACAAAAAGAAGCACATAGAGCTTTATCGCCAGAGTCAGGAGTTCATCATGCGGTTGATGGAGGAGTGCATCAGTGCTGGTTATTTGAAACCTATTGACCCCGTATGGTTGAGTTCTGCGCTTTCCGGGTTGTTACAGAAAATGGTTGTAAATTCAGTGGTCTTCAACATCGATGTTGAGCCCGATGAGATGTCCAGCATAGCAACCGAGCTGTTTTTGAACGGGGCAATGCTGGAAAAGGAGGAGGGACAATGAATTTGATTTTTTTGATAGCGGTTCTATCAATGGACACGTTGAAAGTAACGGAAAATCAGGCGATACAGATAGCACTTGAGCAAAATCAGCAGATAGCAGCAGCCCGCTTGGCCGTAACTGCGTCACAGTATGATGTGCTTGCCTCCAAAAGCTCATTTTTCCCAACGGTAAGCGCATCTGCCACATACGCAAGGCTATCCTATGTCCAGAAGATGACCATGCCTGTGCTCCAATACCTTGAACCGGGGCCTGGAGGCATACTCATCCCACACTACACCTTCACACAGATGGAATTCGGAAAGCCGAACAACTACAAGCTCCAGTTCTCAGTCTCATATCCGATATTCACATGGGGTGCAAGGATTAACGCCTACAAAGCGTCCAAACTCTCGTCGGAGGCAAAGGAGATAGAGCTCAAGATCGAAGAGGCACGGGTCAAAAATCAGGTGCAAAAGTTGTACTACACCGCACTTATGGCAAAAGCACTCTATGACCTCTCAGTGACCGCATACAGCGAGAAGAAAACGCACTATGAATCCGTAAAAGTGCGCTATGACAACGGTTATGCATCAGACTTCGAGCTCCTTCGGGCAAAAGTGGAATGGAAAAATGCCGAGCCGTCGGTAATTCAGGCTGAGAACGGATACAAATCGGCAGTGGAGGCGCTCAGATTTGCCATGGGGCTGCCGGATACCGTCTGGATCGAACCAGTTGATTCACTTCAATTTGTGGATTACAACGCCGATCTGGACTCACTAATCGACCTCGCCATTCACAACAGGTTAGACATCAAGCAGCTTGATGTTCAGATTGCGGCTATGGAAAGGTTGCTGTCCGCGCAGAAAGCTTCGGACAAGCCTTCCATCTTCGCTTCGTGGCAATATAATTACGAACGGCCACACGGTTTTGAGGATAAATGGGGCGGGAGCTGGACAGCCGTGCTCGGCGCCCAATTCCCCATTTTCGACGGATTTAAAACTGATGCTCAGGTAAAATCGATGGAACTCCAACTGAGATCGCTAAAGGTTATGCGACAGATGGCTATCAATGGTGCGGTGCTGGAAGTCAAAAAGGCATATCGTGACCTTGAAGCTGCGAGAAAGACGATCGTGTCGCAGAAGGAGAACCTTAAGCTTGCGAAAAAGATGTTCTCGATGGCAGAAGAGCAATACAAGAGCGGCTTTGCAACTTCTCTTGATGTGATGGACGCTGAACTTGCTTATCTGTCGGCGAGAGTGAATTTCATAACCGCCCTTGCTCAATATCGCTCAGCACTTGCTGATCTGGAGCTGGCGCTGGTCGCCGGCGGAAGCAAGACCGGTGGCGAAGTTGCGGGCCAAAACGGTGGTTTGCAACAAACCTCATCGGGTTGGGATATGGGCAATAGCCGATCCGGTGGATCGCGTGAGGGAGGCAATACCCAGGGGGCCGTTGGAGGCCAGAGGGGGCAAACAGGCGCCCCGGCTATGGGCTTCTGACAGCAAGATTGTTGAGTTATATTGTGTAGGGGCGGCCCTTAGAAATAGCGGAGCCGTGCGTCTCAGACGCACGGCTCTTTTTGTTAACCACCTAAAAGCGTCAGGCTATGCCAAGCTCTTTGTGTTTGGCCAGAATCCTGTCGGCGAGGTCGTCGAGTTTCCTGAAATCATCTTCCCGTGGATAGCCCTTTATCAGGACAGGGTCAAGAAACTCGACCTTGAGGTTGGAGATCAGGCTCTTGATCTGGTCGAGCATACGCCCACCCCAGCCGTAAGAGCCTATCATGGAGGCAAACTTCAGCTTGGGCCTAAGAGCATTGGTCAGAAATGCCGCATAAACTGCCGCAGGATGCGCTCCGGAAAGCACCATCGGAGTTGCGAACACAATCGTCGCCGCTTCCACAAGCGTCATCGCCATCTTGCCCATGTCCGCATGCGTTAGGTTGCATGTCCGCACTATCATGCCGCGCTCGATCAGGGCGTCTATGAAATAGTCAACCATCTTTTTCGTGCTGCCGTGCATGGAGACATAAGGGATAACAACCTCATTCTTGACCGCATCCGAGATCCAATCGGAATAAGCGTTTATGATAATCTCGGGCTTCCTGTAAATCGGGCCGTGACTTGGCGCTATCATATCAATGTCGAGTTTCGAGATTTTGTCGATGTTCTTCTTGATGATGTTTCGGAACGGCATCATGATCTCGGCGTAATACCGCTTTGCGTCCTCGACCACTTTCGGGTTGTCATCGACAAGCATCACGCTCGTTGCCAGATGGGAGCCGAAGAAGTCGCAGGAGAACAAAATCTTATCCTCGACAAGGTATGTGGACATCGTTTCCGGCCAGTGCACCCACGGCGTCATGATGAATCGCAGGGTCTTGTTGCCGAGAGAAAGCTCGTCTCCCTCCTTGATCTCTATGAATTTGTCCTCGGGAATGAGCAGAAGGTTAATCAGAAACGCCTTACATTTGGAGTTGGTGACCACTTTAGCCTCGGGATAGAGTTCGAGAATTTTGGGGATAGAACCGGAATGATCCTGTTCCGCATGGTTCGAGATGATATAATCGATTTTTTCAACCCCCAACTTCTTCAGGTTTCTGAGCAGCTGCTCCTGAACTTCTGGATCAACGGTGTCTATCAATGCGGTCTTTTCCGAGCCGCGCACTATGTAGGCGTTGTAAGATGTTCCATCCGGAAGCGGAATTAGTTCGTCAAATATCTGCCTGTCCCAATGGATAGCGCCCACGAAATAGACATCGGGTTTAATCTCTATGACAGCCATAAAGCCCTCCAGGTCTAATCTTCGACCTTTTCAAAGTCTTCTTTGCCTGCGCCACAGATGGGGCATACCCAATCGTCTGGCAGCTCCTCAAATGGCGTGCCGGGTTTGATCCCGGAATCGGGATCGCCCTCTTCAGGGTCGTATATGTAGCCACATATCTGGCACCTATATTTTGCCATCTTTTTACTCTCCTTTTTGGCTTTCGTCCCCTCACCCTCGGCAATGTAGGTCGGGGCAGTTTTGGGGGACTTACCCTTCTTAATCTGATGATAATAAGCGTAAGTCATAGGCTCGCCGTCGCTGAGGACATCGGCATCAACGACACGGCCGACAAAAATCGTGTGTGTGCCAGCATCAAGTGAGCTCACAACCTCACATTCCAAATAGGCAAGGGCGTTATCCAGAACTATCGGCGCCCCGGTTTTGCCCACTTTGTAATTTGTTGCCTCAAATTTGTCGATGTCCCTGCCGGATTTGAAGCCGAACTTGCCAATTTGAGTCATAGGGGTCTCGGTCGATAGCACGGAAACGGTGAATACCCCGCTCGACTCGATGAATTCGTGCGTCAAATTGGCCTTGTTGATGCTTATCGCAATCTGAGGCGGTTCAGAAGTCACCTGGAACACCGTGTTCGCTATCTGTCCGTTGAATTTATCGCCCTTTTTCGATGCCACGATATACACCCCATAACTTATCTTATACAACGCCCTTAGATTCATGACCATTTAGCTCCCTTTTGATAGCAAAAAGACATCACCACAAAGGCAAAATCCTTTCACCATGCCGTTTCTTACAGGTCTTCGAGGATACCGCGGAAGAAATCGAGATGCCCTTCCTCGTCCATCAAGATCTTTTTGAAAAGATGAGCCGTGCCGTGGTCATCTTCTTCCTGAGCTTTCTGAATTATGCGCTGATAAAGCTCAATGGCGTATTCCTCGTCTTTGATGTCCTGCTCCATCATATCCTTAAGGGTGTCTCCAACAACGATTTCGCTGGGTTTAGTTGTCGGAACCGCGCCGAAATATGCGATCCTTTCGGCTATCTCTTCCGCATGTTTCATCTCTTCGATGGCTATCTTCTTAAGTTCGTCCTTTACCGCGAACCCCTTAATACCCTTCCAGAGTATATGTTGCCACATATACTGAATGGAGACCTGAATCTCCCTTGCGACAGCTTCATCAAGAAGCTCAAGCAATTCTTTGGATGCCATAACATTACCTCCTTTTTAATCGGCAGGTGCGTAGTAACACCTTTTAGGGGAAGTAACCTTCCCTTCTTTCTTAAGTTTTTTGATTATTTTGCTTACTTCCTTACTGTCAAGCCCGGTAAGGCGGGCGATTTCAGCTGTCTTCAAAGGCTCACCGGCCTTTTTCATAGCCTCAAGGACAACTTTCTCTTTGTCCTCCATGGCTCACCTCCGCAAAAAAAGGGCGCCTGACGGCGCCCTTAACTTCTTCTCTACTCGACCTTTACCTCGGCAGTTCCGCCCCAGAGCCCATGTATGTTGCAGAACGAAAAGGCATAGAGTGTGCCGGGCTTATCGGTCTTGAACGCAAAAGTGGCAATCGGCTCAGAGATAAGGCCTTCAAGAGCCCCATGAGCGGCAAAATCAAATCTGGCGATGTGATAGACCACTCCTCCGCCCTCAGGCTTGAAATACACATCGATCCACTCGATGTGGTGCTCAAGCGTGTTGGGATGCGGAATCTCTTTGCCAACGCTCACAGTAACATTCGTGAGCTCGCCCTTCTTCACCTTTTCGGGCAACTCGATAACGGGTGCATGCTTCTCGGACTTCCAATCAGCCGTTTTGATGAGTTCCTCAAAAGCCATGGTCAACACCTCCTTTGTTGGTTCTTAAATAAAGCAGGATAGGCCAAATTATCAAGTTTTAATGCAAAAGGCACGGATTGGCGGATAACCAACCCGTGCCCGATACTGTTGCTCAGCACCATCTTGATTAAATCTTCTTATGGCAAAGCCACCAGTCGAAGCACTCGATCTCGCCCTTCTTCTCGGCCTCCTCGCGCTCCTTGACCTGCTCAACAGTGGCTGCCGGTGGAACAATAACCCTGTCGCCTATAAGCTCATTCTCAGGCCACTTATGAGGCAGTGCAACACCATGCTCATCGCTCGTCTGGAGCGCCTTGAGCAACCTGAGGATCTCGTCGATGTCACGACCGACCTCTGCCGGATAGTAAATTATCGCCCTGATGACACCTTTGGGATCGACTATGAAGACCGCCCTCGCCGTTATCGTTGCACCGGCAGGTATCATGCCGAGCATCTCGGCAAGCTCGCCCTTGTCGTCAGCTATTATCGGGAACTGGATATCGATTTTCTTGCCATCGACCTCAATGTTGTCCCTGATCCACTCGATCCATTTCAGGTGGCTGAAGACCTGATCGACGCTAAGCCCTATAAGCTTGGCGTTCAATTCCTGGAATTTCTCATATCTGAGCTGGAAAGCAACAAACTCTGTAGTGCAAACAGGGGTGAAATCTGCTGGATGGCTGAAAAGAACCAACCATTTGCCCTCTTTGGTGGCATAATCCGGCAGCTTCAGCATACCGTGTGTCGTTTTAACCTCGACCTCAGGGAACTTCTCTCCAAGCACAGGGAGTTTTTTCTCCATGGCTTTACCTCCTTTTTAAAGTTTGTTTGAGATTGTAATTATTACAAGTTTGGATTAGCTTGTCAAGCTCTTGAAGAAACCATTTTTTAATTACTCAAGGTCAGGGTTGAAGTCAAGGGGAGGTTAAGAGGGAGGTGTGCGGCGCGCTTCGCGCGCCGCACAAATGGAAGAAGGGCACTCAGAAACTTGTTCCGAGCGTTACTCTGTGTGTGTTTTTCAGCCTGCCAAAATCCGTGTAGGAATAATCCACTTTCAGATTCATAACCGAGCCGGGGATCCTCCAGTTCACGCCCATGCCAAAGCTCAGGCCGCCCTCTGCGTCCCTCATGCCGATCGTCCTGTAACCACCGCGCACATAGAGCATGTTCATGAGGCTGATCTCGGTTCCGAGATTGAGATACTCGGTGTTATCGTTCGGATGCACGGCATCGACAGCCAGAAGGACTTTGAAATTCGGCTTTTCAACGAGGTATCCAGCAAGGCCAACCTGAAATCTCATCGGGAGCTCGTATTCGCCAGTCTTAAGCTCAGCGGGCACATTTGGCTGTGTGCTCGGGCCTCTGTTCGGATCGGGGTGATAGACGAATCCGGTGTTTTCTCCGGTGAGTTGCATCTTCGTGCCGAAGTTGGAGAAGTTCATGCCCAGCCTGATGTTATGGAAATCGATGCGGTAGAGCAAACCGATATCGACCGCCACGCCGGTCGCATTCATGCGGTAAATCGTTTCCGAGACGAGCTTCGTGTTGACGCCGAACGAAAATTTGTCAGTGAAGAACTTCCCGTATGACAATGTGACCGCCACATCGCTTGCGCTGAACCGCTCGCCTGTGCCGTTCGGCTCATACACCGTGCGCACCTCCATGTCGGGCATTCCAAGATAAGTAACTGAGCCGCCGATTGTTCCCATAATTCCGATCGGCATAGCAAATCCGAAATAGGCATGGTAGATATCCGCTATCCAGTTGGTTTTCACGAAAATGAATTCGGGAGATTTAACCTCGGCAATGCCGGCAGGGTTCCAGTAGAGGGCTGAGGCGTCGTTTGCCACAGCCACGAAAGCCTCGCCCATGCCCGTCGCTCTTGCGCCAACCCCAATCTTGAGGAACTGGGCAGCTGTCATGCCGACCTTGCTGACGGTCTGGGCGGAAAGTATTGCCACCGAAATGAACAATAAAATGGTTATCCGTTTCATTGCTGGCCTCCTTACTTAATCACCGCAAATTTGCCAATGTGTGTTGCAAGAACTCCGCCATTCCCGTCTGGCACCTCAACATGGTAAATGTATATGCCGTAGGAAATCTCGTATCCGTCTTTGGTGAGCAGGTTCCATTTCTGCGTTCCGGGATCGATGTATTCAGGATCGCCTGGGACATGGTGGAGGACATCGACGAGCTCGCCGTTGAGCGTGTAGATGCGAATTGTGCACTCAGGTGGCAGATTGATGAAGTGGAGCTCCCTGTCGCCACGACCGAAGCGGATGCTCGGATCCCTGATCTCCCATTCCGCCGCAACCACATACGGGTTAGGCACAACCGCTATGCTGTCGAGACTGTTGACGATCGCCTCGTTGTTAGCGCCCTCGGCATGGGTTAAGAACATCAATGTATCGTAAACCCCGAACGGCTTTTGTGTGCGGAAGTAAGCGATTTCACCGTCCGTCGGCGGTATGGCGGAATCAGCGCCATTATATTCGAACCTGAGAGCCCAGCTCGGACGGTAATTGTTGATTGTGCTGTCCCACACAAGGGGTAAGATGATGTCGTTCCCGCGAGGGTCATCGATCATGGTGTCACGGCTTGCAAAAGATCCCTCTAAGAAAGCCACCGTATCAACCACACGGTGGTTACCCTGAATGCGATAGACCTTGAAGTTCACAGGGACAAGCGTTGCAGGGTTTAGAGTAAGTCCATAATACACCACGCTGCTCTCCCCAAAAACAACTTCAAAGTCATAAGGCGATTTTACAGATCGGGGCCGCAGCTCCATTCTCACATCGAAGTTTGTCGATGTTCTTGCTTCCCAGTAAGCTGTATCTGGCTTCAAAGAATCGCTGGTCAGGACAAGCCTTATGCCGTCGAAGATCGGGCCGCCGTCCTCGCCGTTTATGTAATTTGATTGAGCTACAACCTTCGGGGAATCCGTGACATCGGTAACTATGTAGTAAAGCTCGCCAAGCCTATCTTCGAAAGTAACGCGATACTTTTCGTTGTCCTTGACATCGCCCGGCACGACGATCTGCGCCTCGATATCGCCTGTGCCAACGCGATTTGAACCGCTATCGATAAACTCGACCTCAGCCGGCACATAGCCGAGCGGTTTCGCATCCGGCACTACTTCAACTACGCTTGGGTTATGTCCCAATGTAAAAGGCGTTTGAAGTACAGGGACCCCAATTGTCTCAGGCGGCGTGGCATAAGCTGTCACTACATACCAGTAGTGTTTGCCGTTGACAGCGGCGGTATCTGTCCATGAGTGTTTAAGGCCTGTATCGTTGCCCACATAGAAGTGAGCGCCGTTAACGCCAACGGGGAACAGGCCGGTGTCTCCGTCGATGACATCGAACTGTGCAAGCGGCTTCCAGTAAACCTGCCTGCCGTAAGCGTCCGTTATCGGCTCGCCCCATGTAAGACCTCTGTCCTCGCTCCTGTAAATGGCATATCCCTGGAAATCAGGCGATTTCTCTGCTACATCATTCCAAAAGAGCGTGACAGATCCGTCTCCGGTTTTCGCCCAAACTGTTGGCATAGTGGGTGGTTTTAGAAAATGATAAGCCGAGTCATAAATTTCTTGCGCTTTAGCGGCGTTTGCGTAGAGATCATCCCAATCCTGCCCCATAACCAGCGCTATCGAATACCTCTGGGATGCGCCTACGGGCAGCCTGAAGTAGCCTGAACCGAAGACCATGATGTAGTCGCCCACCGGAACGGTGTCGATATAAGTTCCAGGTGTCATAAGCTGCCACATGTCGTTATCCTGTGAGGCGTAATGGGATCCGTATAGGTAGAATGTGGCCGATGTCAGGCCGAGCTCGTCCTTTTCGTCAGGGTCAAGCATATCGAAATTGGGCTCACCCCAGTCCGGAACATGGTTTCCTTCGCCGATGTCACCTGTTCCAGCGATGCCGTCGCGTCCAACATCATCCTTCCAGTTCCCTGAGGTGGAATCCCAATCGTGGTCGTTATCGATGCCGTCATACATGCTCTCATCGATCATGCCGTCGCCGTCGTTGTCGATCCCGTCGTTTGATATTCCGGGACTTTCAAGGAACTTAAACCCCACCATACCGCATCTGTATGGAGTGCCATCGGATGCATGGCCAATCCCATCCTGGTCGTAGATGATAACCATGTTTTGTGTGCTATCGAATGTGTACATGTCGTCATTATAGTCGGAGCCAGGCCCGCCGATGCGGAAGTCGCCGAACATGCCCACGACCATAGTGTCAATGTCATGTTGGGAAATATTGGTAACCTTGTAAGCGAAGACTATCACATCTTCCACTGGTTTTGCAGCCCATTGATAACCGCGGACTTCTACTTCGATGCCCAAACCATGTAGCGAGTCGCCGTTTTCATCGAAGCCGGGGAAATAGACCGGATTGCCATTAGGGTTGCCCGGCATAAACTTCCTGCTCGCATCGTCGCGCATTATGTAGAAGCCTTCCTGATCTGCGGTCACGACCGGCACGAGTGTGTCAGGACCACCTCCGTAACTTGTAACCCTGTTGAATGCATCTGGCCACACATCGCCGGAGAGGTTCCTTATCGTGTCGCCAAACACCGTTATGTAGTCCCCCCACTGCTCGGGCCATGTGTTTGGCATGTTTGAAAACGCAAATGTGTCGTTGAGAGGATTGGCATAGCCGGGTAGCGGCTCAAAATCCTCATCACCGCCGTCCTGAACGCCATCATCCACTATCGGGATCCAGACGGTGTCGCCGTTTGCTGCGATAGCTGGCACTTTCGCAGCTATAAGTGGCGAAATCTCATAGATGTATTCGTGGCCGGAGTATGCTGGCCATTCAAGTCTTGGCCATGGATCCACGCGGTCAGGGCCGCCGAGCGGCCCGAAGTTAAAGCCCTTAACTCTGATCTGGTTGCCCTGAAAGATTCCAAGCTTCCTGTCCTGATGGCCTTTCGTCCCAACGGTAGCACCTTTGCCTATTTGCTCAGGGGATAGCTTGGCCAGCTCCTCTTTGCTCATGTGCTTCTGGCCGGGCACCCCTGCATAGGCAAAGGAAGCCATTAGAACTGCCACTGCCAGTATTCTCTTAAGCATATTTTATCCTCCCTGATTGTCTCAGAAGGAGACAGAAACGCCAAATCTCACCTGTCTCGGTGAGCTGAAGTAGTTTGGTCTCAGATAGTAACCGGGCTCTGCGCCTTCGATCATCCTGTTCGTGTATGTGGCGCGGCCGGTATCCGTATAGACGATGTTCTCGTTGAGATGGTCGAGCAGGTTATACACCTTGACATAGACTGAAGCGCTTACGGTGCTGGCGATCTTGATGTATTTGTTGAAGTAGAGGTTCATTCCAAATCTCGGCGGTCTCCTTGCGGAGTTCTCATCGCCTATCCTGTTGCCTTCCCTGTCGGTAGGCGTGTATGGGAGCCCGCTCCCATAAGTGGCCGTAACTGTGACATCGAAATTGTTTGGAACGGCATAGGTTATCGTTCCACTGATCTTATGTCTCTCATCCCATGCAAGCGGCACAAGCGATTTGGGCGGCTCAACTCCATGACGGAGATCGGAGAAGAGATCGCGAGGATAGGAGTTTGTGCCTTCCGCTATCTGATAAGTGTAATCAAGCTCACCGGACAGATTACCTATATTCCTGAATTTCAAGAACAGGGATATACCGCGAACATTTCCATAGTCCCTGTTCACATAGGTAACATAATGGTCACCAGCCACATAGGTCGGCATAAGTTTGGTGGCAACAAGGTCGCGGATGTCCTTGTAGTAACCTATAACCTCAACACCGAAGTTGTTTCCGATGCCCTGCTTGAAGCCAACCTCAAAGGCAACCGTTCTCTGAGGATTGAGATTGGCGTTGCCGAGATATGTCCTGTTGGCCTTCCTCGCCCACAGGAACTTAGAGTTACGATAGAGGTAGTAAAGGTTTGGCACCTGGAAGAAGTGCCCGTAGGAGAAGTGGAACACGCCAGCCTCGGATATCGGGAAGGCAAGGCCGAAACGAGGCGAAACCTGCATCTTCGGCTTGACCTTAGTGTAGCCCGGGAACGGGCCGCGAGCCGTATCCCAGATCATCGGGCTTGGCGCGCTGTCGTTAACCCAGATTTTCCATTGGGGATCGAAATAATCGAACCTTACGCCGGCGTTGACAATGATGTCTTTGAACTCCATCTTGTCCTGAATGTAAGCGGCAAACTGATATGGGCTGTGTTCGAATTTGGTCATGTTGTAAAGGGTATCGCTCACAGGTGGATTGCTGCGCGGGTTGGTGATCGCCATCGACAGGTAATTCAAAGTGTAGTAAGAGCCTTCGACGCCAGCTTTCACAAGATGGACATCGTTGACCTGACTGGAGATGTCGAACTTGCCGATGTATGTATCCGTGTATCTGTCATACCATGAAATGGAAATCCCGCCTTTGTAAAACTCCGCACGGGAGAGAAGGTAAGCGAAATACGGATAGAGGTAGCCGAGACTGTGCTCATCTGGATAAACGAACTGCTTGATCTGATGGCGAGCAAAGCTGAACCTGAGCGAATACCATGTCCTCTGGCTCAGCACATGGTTAAGTCCAAGGATGTGCTGACGGCCGATGTTAAGGGAATGAGGCTCTGCGAGAGGCTCATAGCGCAGCACATTTGCGTAAACACGGCTGTGGCGTTTTGAATAGAAGTTGGATGATATGATCTTAATGGAAGATGTTGGCCTGTATGTGAGTTTGAAGCTCAGCGAATTCTCCCAATAAGGGTTCATGTTGACCCATTTGCCGTCACCATGCCCGAGATAGAGACCGAGAACTGTGTCCGTCCTCGTGTCAGTGGGCAGGTAGAGGTTCCTTCCGTAGATTGCGCCCTCACGCTGATACGACCTTCCGCCGAAGAAGAAGCTGAGTTTTTTGCCAAACACCGGCCCGGACACGCTCCACCTGAAATCGTTGAGTGAGAATGGATTGAACACTTTGAATGGGTGGGTAGGGTTATCGTAATGCTTAGCGGCGAGCTCTCTGAACTTGGCAAGCCTTTCGGGGTCGATGGTGGTGTCCGTTGTGTCGATAGCCTCGATCTTCTCAAGAATTGGGGATTGGGGCAGCACGAAGATCTCATCGTGGGTGCTCAGGTAGTCGCCCAATGCGGTTGTGATGTTACCGCTGAAACGGCTGCCACCTTCCTCTGTGACGATGTTCACAACGCCAGACATTGCGTTACCGTATTCTGCGTTGAATGTGCCGGCGACAAGCGACATCTCCTGAATGAGGTTGGTGGGCACCCTGATGCTCGTGCCAAGCCCATACGGGTCAACTATCGGGATACCATCGACGATGTAGAGGACTTCGCCGGAACGCCCGCCTCTCACATGGATCGAACCACCGGCATCGACCGTGATGCCAGCCTTCTGGGTCAGGATGTCGCCAACGCTCTCAACGGGCAGCGACTTCAGCTCATCCTTGCTCGTTGTAATGACGCTCGATGTGACATCCTTTTTGACGATGGGCTCTTTTGCGGTAACGACTATCGCTTTTGCCTGAATTGCCTCAGGTTTCAGGCGGAAAACGAGT
>JALVZN010000122.1 GCA_027037615.1 Caldifarciminota bacterium
GAGTAACAGAAAAGCTTGATAAATCATAAGATTTTCACCTCTGAGAAGGATTTATGCAGGTTTCCATGATATTACCCGATAACCTTCTTTTCAAGAGAAAGATGAAAAATTCGGTATATTTTTGTTACAGGCGATTGTAAAAGGTGATTGAAAGCGTTATCTTTTATTTACTCATAGGATTAAGGAGGAACAGCATGAAACCTGTAAAAGTGTTGATTTTCCTGGTTTTTGCCACTGTAGTGTCGGTGGCGTCTCTTTATGCTGAAAATGGACCTGTAAAAGTCCTGATAACTAAAGGGATGACGCTAAGCGAGATAGCTAAGCAATATTATGGCAATGCTGATTCTGTTGTTATTGAAAAATTGATAGAAGCGAACCCTGAGATCAGGGATGTGGACTTGATTTTTGCAGGGGATTCGATAATTTTGCCTGAAATACCCGGATACAAGATAAAATTACCTCCAAAGCTTCAGCTAGTTCAAAAAGCTCCAAGCTATATGACTATCACAAGGATAGGCGGTAGTGTAAAGGTTATACATAGCCGGACTCCTGTGCCTGTAAATCCGGTTGCCGGAGAAATAATAACAGGAGGCGATAGGATAATTGTGGAGGATAGCATGTCATGGGTGGAGTTGGAGGCCGAAAACGGGCTTTTGATTCGCGTGAGCGGCGAGGCAATCTTCGACATAAAACAGCTTTTTATGACTAACAATGGCCTTGAGTCCAAGATAACTCTGATAAAAGGAGCTGCGTGGTTTAATTCGGAGGTATCATCTAAAAATAGCTACCTTGAAGTTAAGGCCGGTAAGATAAATGCCGTATCGAGACACACCAAATACAGTGTGTATGCTGCAAATGGTGGCATTGTCAAAGTCATTTCTGGAGAGGTAGAAGTCGCTCTCCCATCTCAAAAAGTGGTGGTGAAGTCCGGACAGGAATTTTCGGACTCATCCAAGAAGGTAGACAAACTGAGATTGACCCTTTTTGAGAAGTGGAACATTGCACTCGACGAGTTCAAGAACGACCAAACCCCACCTTACATAGCTGTTACATCACCTGCTCCGTTCAGCGTAACAAACAAGCGCAACATCAGGCTGGAAGGGAAGACCGAGCCCGGTGCCACCGTTTTTGTTGACGGTGAACAAGTGTCCGTCGATAGCAATGGAGCATTTTCTGCTGATGTTAAGTTGCAAAACAAGGGGCTAAATGTCATCGAAGTTAAGTCCTTGGATCTGGCTGGTAATGTATCTATATTGCATCGTGTGGTTATGCTCGATCTTGATGCGCCTGTCGTGTATCTTGAATATCCGCCCGATTCTGAAGTTGTCAGGGCGCCTGCAATAAAAGTTCTCGGCACCACCGAACCGGGAGCAAGTGTTGAGATCGATGGGCAGAGTGTGGCTGTTGCACCGAACGGCTATTTCGAGAAGCTTACGCTTTTGCAAGGAGGATGGAACACACTAAAAGTTGTTGCAACCGACTCCGCCGGCAATACTACCGTTATCACACGCAACATTTATGTTGATACACAGCCGCCGTCCCTTTATGTGTTAAAACCAAAGGCGGGCACAATAACCAATAACCCCAGGGTTGAGGTTGTTGCAAGCACTGATACAGATGCTGCCGTGGTTGTAGGGACGAAAGCCGCATCAAAGGGCGAAGATGGACGCTATCACATGTATCTGACACTTCAGGAAGGCCCTAATGCTATCAGTGTTAAGGCGGTGGATAAAGCCGGTAACCTGACCCTTAAGTTTGTGCCGATAACCGTGGACCTAACTCCACCTCAACTTGTCCTTGGCGGCTTGCTGTCCATGCCCGTTACTCTGTCGCCAGAGAGCAACATAGAGGTTGTAGGTACCACAGAACCTAACGCTACCATAACCGTGAACGGCATGCCGGTTAAAGTCTCAGATGACGGCCAGTTCTCCACCACCATCTCCTTGAAACCCGGAATAAACCATATTGTTGTTGAGGCTGTGGACGAGGCGGGCAACAAAACTGTGATGAAACGAACAGTGAAATATGTCAGACAGTAGAGAAAAACTTATTGCATTTCTTATAATTCTGGTAGTCCCGCTGCTTTCTTTTATAGCATTCCGTAATAGTGCGATTTTTCGTTCAGCTGAGGGTACATATCAGGATAAATTGATGGTCTTTCGAGGGCCAGTGCCTTGCTCATCTGTGGTGGTAGTCGCTATTGATGATGAGTCCATTGAAAAACTGGGGCACTGGCCCTGGAGAGGCAAAATCCTCTCGATGGGGCTCGATAGGATTAAAGGTGAAAAGGTCCTCGGCATAGATATTTTGTTCTCTGAATATACTGATTTTGAAGATGATAGTGCCATTGTGGCGTCAATTGAAAAACACAAAAATGTCGTTCTTCCAGTTAGCAGTTCAGAGGATGGCCTTATTTTTCCTGCAATGCCGTTCAGGATTGCAGCCACATCTGTCGGCCATGTGGTGCTTCACCATTCAGTCGATGGCACTATAAGGAAAGCTTTTGCTGTTATCCCTTTCAGGCAAAAAGGCATTCTGCTTTTTATACCGGCTTTCGCGATAGAGTTATATCGACTTTATAACTCTTTACCACCGGATTCTACATTTCTTGATCAAAGAAGACACATCTACCGGGTTGGCGACCTTGAGATTCCGCTTTTCAAGAACGGGACATTCCTTATAAACTACACGTTACCAAATGATTACATACCGACGGTATCTTTCTACAAATTGTTTACCTCATCTCTTGATAGCACTGTGTTCAAGAACAAGATTGTTATAGTCGGGGTTACCGCTGTCGGTATGCAACAGGATCAGCTCATCACTCCATTGAGTCAGAAATCAATGCCGATGTCAGGAGTGGGAGTTCAGGCTAACATAGTTGCTATGTTGCTTAAAGATCTTGTTATTAAGCCTGTAAACGGCACGCTCATAATTGTCGTGATCGCTTTATTGATGGCTTTAGCTGCGTGGCTTTTCGAGTATCAAAATATCTGTTTCGCTCTTGGTTACCTTATGGGGCTTATAGTAATAGGCTTGCCTTTAAGTTTTGCCCTGTTTATTAAATATCATTTTCTTGTTTCTTATCCAACTCTGTTTGTTGTATCTTCTATAACAGCCTTTTGGGGACTTATTGTTAGACTTTACCAGCTTTCTCATACGGTTGTGAGACTTACCAACAGGCTCAGGCATGCCCCTATCATATTGCCATCTGTAAAGATATCTGAGTTGAGCGGCATAGAAAAGCAGATTAAAGAATTGGTGGGAGTTGAGGATGTCAAACTTGCTCGTAGCTGCCCGCCAGGTTATTCGCCGTTTTTTGTGAGGCATAGGCTTAAGCTTTGTATAAAACCTGTGCCTTCCCCTGAAGCTCGTAGGTTTATCAGGCGATCTATTGTGCCGCTAATGCGTATTTTGATGGGGGAGACGGACATAGGTAATATACTGATAGGTGGTTTAGATGAAGCAGTTAAAAACCTGACTCTTATAGGGGAGAAAATACGTGCCCAGAATAAGGCTTTAAACATTCTGTTGAATACGGCAGAAGGTGGACTCATAGTCACCGATACATTGGGTAACATAAAATACATAAACGACAGGGCCGCCAGTGCGCTTGGAACGCAGCCCGATTTTGTGAGAAATGCTAACTTACTGGAATTTCTAGAGAAGAACCCTCACATTAAGTCCACTGTTGATTTCCGCGATGTGCTTTTGAATATGAAATCCCATGTTTTCGGCGAAATGGAGAACACAAAAACCGGAAAAGTCTATCAGGTGGGTGTATCTTTTTCGCAGTCGGAGGAAGGGCTGGGCGGACTTGTTATCGTCCTTTACGACATAACTAAACTCAAAGAGCTTCTTGAGGCGCGCGAACTCGCACTCTACGGATTAACTCACCAGTTTGCCACCCCTGTTACGGTGATAAGGGAATACGCAAGGCTGCTTAAAAGAAATCCAGATAAAGCAAGCGAGAAAATACTTGATGCTATAATAAATTCTGCCAATAATCTGGAATCTTTGATTCATAACTTTGCTTATTTTGCCAAGCTGGACAGGGAAACAGCATCTGAAACTTTCACTGAGTATGATTTAAGGGAAGTAATAGAAGCAGCCATCGAAGAGGTTAAACCTAAATATCCTGATAAGGATCTTGAGGTGTCAATGCCGGATACAATCAAGTCGTTTGGAAATCCGGAGATGATAGGCGTTGTCGTTAACAACTTGATAGACAACGGCCTTAAATACTCCAAATCAAAGGTGGCTGTAAGAGTGTATGAGGATAGCGATGGCTGCATAAAGATAGAAGTGGCCGATGATGGGCCGGGTATACCCGAAGAGGAACAGAAATATGTTTTTGACCCGTTTCGCAGGGGAAAAACTCGCAAAAAGGGGTTTGGCCTTGGGCTTGCGATAGTTAGAAAGATTATTGAGCTACACAACGGCGAAATTTATGTCGAGAACGATCCCGTTCTTGGTGGAGCGAAATTCACTATCAGGCTGCCTTCCGTGAAATGCAACAAATAATCCCAATCATTCGGTTCCTTTATCATTTAGAAATCCAATTTCATTAAGGAGGTAATATGTTCAACATAACGACCATTTTGCTTATAGCCGTTCTTTCCCCGGGCTATGGGGAAGTGAGAGGGGCATTCTATCCTTCCCTCTCGCCAGATGGGAAGCTGGTGTCGTTCTCTTACATGGGTGACATCTGGGTCGCCCCTATCGATAGAGGTGTAGCTCGTAGAGTTACGGTATCCGAGGGATCCGAGTTCTACCAGACATGGTCTCCTGATGGCAGGTGGATAGCATTCACATCCGACAGGTATGGCAACGGCGATGTGTTTGTGGTGCCTTCTGACGGCTCCGCTCCGCCGAGACGACTTACATACCATCAGGCATGGGATAGGGTCTATTTCTGGAGCGAGGACAGCAAATTTATCTATTTCGGCTCAGGAAGGACCGAATTCCGCAAGGCCCTCTATCGGATTTCCATAGACGGTGGCAACCCTGAGCGTGTGGTGAACTTCGAGGTAAGTCTGGCCACTCTGATTCCGGGAACCGACACAATCCTGTTCATCAGAGGAGGCAACAACTGGTGGCGCAGAAAATATCGTGGAAGTGCCAACTGGGACATCTGGAAGATGTCTTTGAGTGACCAGAAGCCGATAAAGATCACCGATTTCGACGGTCGCGACGGATGGCCGATGTTCTCGCTTGTCGATAACAGGATCTATTTTGTCTGCAATGAGGGTAAAGATTCCGTCTCCAATCTCTGGGCGATGGATAGGGACGGGTCAAACAGGCAGCAGTTAACACATTTCAAAGAGGATGTCCTCTATCCATCCATATCTCGCGATGGCAGAATTATCGTTTTTCAGGTTTTTGATAAGCTTTACAGGTATGATGTGGAGACTGGCAAGACATCTGAGCTCAAATTCTATGTGCCTCAGGATTACAAGCAATTGAGACAGCAATACATCACTGCGAATAAAGGTGTTACCGACTTCTCGGTTAAGCCCGATGGAAGCGAAATAGCGTTTGTCGTGTGGGGCGACATCTATGTGATGAAACTTGAGGACGGTGATGTCAAGAAGGTGAACAGGATCACCCGCACGCCTGACCTTGAGACCGAGGTGAGATGGCACCCCGAAAAGGAGAAACTCATCTATGTGTCTTTGCGTGATGGCAACTACGAGATTTATACGGCTGAGCCGAAGGATACCACCAAATCCCTCGCCGATGCCTATCGGATTAAGGAAACGCGCTTGACCAAAACACCTGAGGCCGAACACGATCCCGCTTTCTCGCCCGATGGCAAGATGATAAGCTTCAAGGTTGACGAGAGGCTTTATGTGATGGACGCCGACGGCAGAGGACGAAAAAAGATCGCCGATATGGATGTCAACTGGCCCAGATGGTCACCTGATAGCAGATGGATAGCCTTCAGCAGCGATGTCATTGGATGGCGTGAGGACATATTTGTTGTGCCGTCAGACGGTTCGAGCGAGCCTGTGAACATAACTGACAATGTGCGCGACGACTACAAACCTATGTGGTCGTCCGATGGCAGACGCATAGTTTACGCATCAAGGAGCGACGATGACCTCACGATCAGGTTCATCTGGCTGAGGGAGGATGACGAACGGAAATCGCTTTCGTGGTGGAAAGAGCACAGGGACAGCGTCGAAAAGTATGACACCATCAAGATCGATTTCGACGGGATAAGGGACAGGGTTCACGACATAGCAACTTACAAAGGCGGTTACTACTCGTGGACTCAGGATCCTGATGGCGAGATGATAACCGTTGATGTGCGTGATGATGACGGACATGCTATCAAATTTGTCGATTGGCTCGAAGGCGAAAAGGGAGAGATAATTCTTAGCAGCGAACAGGCCCCATTGGGACTTGAGATGGTGGATAAGTCCAGTGTTTATTTCGGCTTCAACAAATTACTGTTCAGGGGCAGGAAATCGGGTTCCCTCTCAAGGCTGGATTTCAAGGTGGGCTTCTGGATGACCGTGGAGGACATCCGAGAGGCCGTGTTCGATCAGGGATGGTGGCTGCTTCAGGAGGGTTTTTATGACCCATCTCATCACGGGATAGACTGGAAGGCGATGTATAACAAGTATTACGAGTGGGCGAAACGGACGAGGACTTTCTCTGAGTTTGAGCGTGTTTTCGCGATGATGCTCGGTGAACTGAACGCTTCGCACCTCGGGATATGGGAGAACGACCCCGATGCCTATCGGGAGCCAACCGGCATTTTAGGAATTGAGATCGATCCCAAATACCATGGCAATGGCGTTAAGGTCAGTAAGGTCATCAAGAACTCGGTCGCCGATAAATATCTCGGGCTCAAACCCGGCGACATCATAACCGAGATCAACGGCGTCAAAATCCAGTCGGACAGCAACTTTTACAGCTATCTCCGCAAGAAAGCCAACAAAAAAGTCCTTGTGACATGGAAATCCGGTCTTCTGGAAGAAACCCACGAAAGGGAGGTTAAGCTTGAGGGCTATTGGGACTTCAGGAAGCATGTTTATGACAATTGGGTGGAAGGCAACCGCGAGATAGTTGAAAAACTGAGCGGAGGCAAAATCGGCTATCTCCACATCAGAGCCATGAATTACAGCTCGCTCAAGAAGTTTTACGACGATGTCTATCGCAACCGCGACAAAAAGGCGTTGATAATCGATGTAAGATACAACGGGGGCGGCAGCACACATGATCAGATTCTCAATTTCCTTAGCCGTGTTCCATACGGCTATTACAAGTCGAGATGGGCCACTCACAAGAGCTACAGTCCTGATTTCCTGTGGGATAAACCAGCTGTTGTGCTCATAAATTCGAGAAGCTATAGCGATGCCGAGATCTTCCCGATGGGGTTCAGGCAGCTCAAACTCGGAAAGTTGATTGGCGTGCCGACATTCGGAGCTGTGATCGGCACCTCAAACTACACCATGCTTGACGGCAAGACCGTGGTCAGAATGCCTTTTGTCGGATGGTATCGCCTAAACGGGAAAAATCTGGAGAACGGAGCTGTCCAGCCCGACATCTATGTGGAAAACCCGCCCCAATACGACAACATCCCCGGAGGACCACAGATTGAGGTGGCAGTCAGAACCCTGCTCAAGGAATTGGGAGAGGAATAAGGACTAAACGGCGGCCGACCTTCGGTCGGCCGCCGCTATTTGCCACACTTTCTCCTGTATCCCCATCGGATATAGCTATCCTACTGTAACTTCTGCACTTGAGGTGTCAGATTATCCTGTGTGGTAAATGTTTGGATCGTGGAGGAAATTCAGGCAAAACGGCAGGTTAAATCCATTTGGAAGTCGAGCTCGATCGGCTTGATGGGAAGGCTTAAAATCCTTTGACTTTCAGGGTGTCGCCAATTCCGATGCCGTGTTTCTCGAAAAAACCCTGATTTACCTCCAGCGCATACATAGCGGGACGGGCCGAGATGTGGGTAGTCTCTGACAAAGGCTCCATCTTCTGGATGTCAACGATGACGAAGTCCCTGTCCAGAAAAGCTATTGAAAGCGGGATTTTCGTATTCTTCATCCAGAAACTCAGCGGTTCCTCCCTGTCGAACACGAAGAGCATCCCCTGATTTTCGGGAAGCGAATCCCTAAACATCAGTCCCATTTCCCGTTCTGCTGGCGTAGCGGCGATCTCCATCTTTATTTTGACGCCTTTGATCTCTCCCATGAGGAATCCGGATTCGAGATTTAAAACCTGCTTGGAGATTTGCGTATCCTGTGGGTGGGATGTTTTCTTCTGGGCGATTTTGAGGCCTATCACCAGCACGATTGTGACGGTCAACGGGAAGATCAATCTTTTCATGGCGCAAAAATGATAAAGCGGAGGGGGAGGGATTCGAACCCCCGAGGGGATTTTACTCCCCTAAGCGATTTCGAATCGCTCGCCTTCGTCCGCTCGGCCACCCCTCCACAAGTGGTTGTAGAAAATAAAGCGCATACAGATGTGCGTCAAGCAGTGCATGAAGCCAATAAAAAGCGGCGCTTTAAGCGCCGCTTTTCGCAATCGAAGCGCTGGGCTATCTTAAGCCGATTCACTCATCTTCATCTTCTGGAACCGGCAGATTTTCCGTCGTTATGAGCAATATGAACGAATATACCGTGAGGGTTATCACAAACCCCCAGAATATCATCATCATTAGCCATCCGATTGGCGTCATGGCTTACGCCTCCTACTTGCCCACGTTTTTCTTTTTATCCCATGCTATGCGGATGAGGACAGCTATTGCCACATAAACGAGGATAATGGCGATTCTTGTGGCTATAAGGAAAGGCCTATTTGCAGCCGGAACACCTTTCATGAGAAGGAAGTTAATTCCATCCGTAGCTATCCAGTAGATGAATATAGCTAAGAGGAAGAACGGGGTTATGTACCTCATGATGAAGTAGAAGATCCTGGGCAGTCTCATTGAGGCTCCACGATGTAGCTCCTGCCACCCTCTCTCCGTTCCAAACGCGAAGTTGAAGATGAACACCTCAAGGGTGGCAAACAGTGCCAGGCCAACTGTGCCAATCCACCAATCGATGTCGTCCAGAACACCGTATTTGAGCAGGAAAATGATGGGTTGACCTAGTGTGAACAGCACGATGGCGACAATGAGCGCCGCTTTCTTTTTGGTCAGACCGAACTCATCCTCGAGGAAAGCCACCAATGGCTGGGACAGGGCGACTCCGGAAGTCACTCCTGCAAGGAACAGGAGCAGGAACCAGAGCGTTGAGAAAAGCCAACCATAAGGCAGCTTCCCGAACACCAGCGGCAGTGTTTTGAAGCCGAGATCAAAAGCTCCGCCCGTTTTCACAAGCACAGGCCCGAAAAATGCAACCGCTGCCGGTATGGCGATCGTGCCACCGAGGATGACTTCAGCAAACTCATTTGTTGAAGCCGTCGCAAGCCCCGCAACAACAATGTCTTCTTTTTCTTTCAGGTAACTCGCATAACTTTGAAGGACGCCTATCCCAAGGCTTAATGTGAAGAAAATCTGCCCAGCAGCAGCTATCCATGTTTTGCCTTTTTTGAGATATTCTATCATGGGGTTCCACATGTAGCCGAGACCAGTATTTATGTTCCAGTCGGGGTGGTTTATGGGATCAGGTGTCCCAAGTGTGAGTACGCGGATCATAAGGAAGAATGCGAACAGGAAAAGCGTGGGCATGGCTATTTTGGCAAGTGTCTCGATACCCTTAACAATTCCCCTTGAGACAATATACATCGTGAACAAGAATGCGATCAGATAGAAGATATAAGATGTCCAGATCGAATGGAAATACTGGTTTTTGACGACCCCCTGATATGCGCTAAGAAAAGCCGATATCTGTTCATGGCTGGTAAAGGATGTCAGTGTGCCTTTGAGTGAATAGAAAGCAAAACCGAGCGTCCAGGACATTACATAGAGGTAATAACTGCCTATCAGAAGTGGAATCATGACACCGAGTGCACCTATGTATTTGGAGATTGGTTTGTTCCAGAGCTTATCGAACATGCCCGGAGTGGTTCCATGCCCGAACTTACCGCCGTATCTTCCGATTGTCCACTCAATCCACATTAGCGGGATTCCGAGGAGTATGAACGCGAAGAAGTAGGGAATCATGAATGCGCCGCCACCGTTCTTGGCAGCCTGAACCGGAAAACGCAAAAAGTTGCCTAACCCAACTGCGTTACCCGCAAATGCAAGAACCAAACCCACTCTGGAGGCCCAGCGCTCCCTTTTCATTATTCCTACCTCCTGAGTTTTATTGAGTTTCTAGTTTAACTCAGATCGAAATGCGTGACAAATTATTAAACAACCAGAAAATAATGTCAAACGATTGTCCTAGTGCGGCGAATTGAGCACACACGGTGTTATTGCTCCAACAGGCTAAACTCCTAGAGTTTCAACCATTTTAGTGATAAAACTCTAAAGGGGGTTGATGGGTTCATCTCTGACTATCTGCAAAAACTCAGTTGCCCCCTGTTTTCATCGGACAGGAAATCACCCTCTGTCCAGCCGAAACGATTATGCCGCCTAAGCTTTTGAAGGTATATCATCTGTGAAGCCACTAATCGATCGATTTCAAAAGATATACGAAACCGAGGATCATCAGAATGAACATAACTGCCAGCATTATCAAAGGGTTCCAAAAGCATGCTATGATGATGGCAATGGCTGCAAATCCGGTAAATGTGGATTTTTTGAATGCAAAATAGATGACCGATATGATCAGGAAAAACGCCGTAAGTAACGAAATGAAAAAACAATACGATTCCCATAGATAAAAGTGTAGGGCAGGAGAGCTGAGGTATCAAATTTGAGGCATTACGACTGACTGCCGAAGATCTGGAGGAAGGGCAGAGTTCGCCTGTCCAGAGCCGTCCGGCGAGTTTTGGGGGAGCTTTTCCCTGAATAAAAACAGGCCCGGACCTGAACCAATTGGTGATCCGGGCCATGACTTAGCGGATTTCAGCAGGTATCAGTCGAAGATCGGTTTTACGAGCTCATAGAGCTCCTCGGGCACGGTTCTGATGCCCTCTTTCACGACATGCAGTGGCTGGATGACGATTTCTTCGCCCTTCAGTGCGACCATCTTGCCGAAATCGCCCCTTTCGACGAGCTCAACGGCCTTTATACCGAGCATCAGCGGGATGTAACGGTCACGAGGAGCGGGCGAGCCGCCACGCTGGAGGTGGCCGAGCACGACATGCCGTGTCTCAAATCCCGCCTCTTTGAGGACAGTTGCGAGCTGTTTCGCGACATCGCCGCCGAGTTTGATGTGCCCGAATTCGTCGATTATCTCCGCCTCCTCGCCCGTGCTTGAGAAGAATGTGGCGCCCTCAGCGACTGCTATGAGCGCATACTTTTTGCCACGCTCATAACGGGCTTTCAGGACGCGGATGATGTCGTCGATATCGACCTTCTTTTCCGGGATGATTATGTAGTGTGCGCCGCCGGCCAGTCCCCCGTAAAAGGTCATCCAGCCGGCATGGCGTCCCATGATCTCAACCACGATCACGCGCTCATGCGATTTTGCAGTGGTCAACAGCCTGTCGAGCGCCTCGGTAACTATCTGAATGGCCGTGTCAAACCCTATCGTGTATTCCGTGCCTCTGACATCGTGGTCGATCGTTTTCGGGATGCCGACGGCCTTGAGGCCCCGTTCCGCAAGCCTTGCGCATGCGCCGAGCGTGTCCTCGCCGCCGATGGCTATCAGTGCATCGAGACCGAGCTCGTTGAATCCGTTTATCGCTTTTTCTGCAACTTCCTCGCTTTTCAGCGGGTTTGTCCTCGACGATTTCAGTATCGTGCCGCCCTCACGGTAGATCTCCTCCACATCGTCGATGGTGAGGGGGCGCGTCAGCTTCTCGATAAGGCCTTTCCATCCCTTTTCGAGGCCGATCACCTCGTGGCCATCGCGAACAGCCTTGAAAACTATGCCCCTTATGGCATTGTTGAGGCCGGGGGCATCTCCACCACCTGTCAGAACCCCTATCTTCATGTTATCACTCCTGTTACGCAGCTTTGCCTGAAGATCCGAACAGTCTCATTTTCTTCTTTACGACCTCTTTCACCATTTCACGGCCAGGGCCGAGGTATTTGCGGGGATCGAAGTTCTCGGGTTTCTCCGTCAATTCGCGTCTGACAGCTGCAAGAAACGCAAGCCTGAGGTCAGTGTCGATGTTAATCTTGCAGATGCCGGCCTCTATTGCCAGCTTGATCTGATCGTCTGGCACGCCCTTTGCACCGGGCAGTTTGGCGCCGTATTTCGTCGCAAGTTCCACGATCTCAGGGATTACGCCTGATGCGCCATGCAGCACAAGCGGAATCTGGACGAGGTCTGCGATGGTTTTCACGCGTTCTATATCGAGTTTTGGCTCACCTTTGAATTTGTATGCGCCGTGAGATGTTCCGACGGCGACCGCAAGGGCATCAACATCGGTAAGTTCGACAAACCGCTTGGCATCCTCGGGATTGGTCAAAATCGCCTCTTTCTCATCCACATTGACGATGTCCTCTACGCCGGCAAGCCTGCCCAGCTCGGCCTCGACAGTCACGCCGACCGCATGGGCGAGATCGACGACCTTGTTCGTTATCGCCACATTTTCATCAAACGGCTTGTCGGATGCGTCGATCATCACGGAAGTGAAGCCGTTCCTTATGGCCAGAACGATTTTATCCCAGTGCTTCCCATGGTCAAGGTGCAGCGCCACAGGGACGCTCGCTTTCTCAGCTGCCACTTTGACCATTGCGTAGATGTATTCCACGCCGGCGTATTTCATGGCGCCTTCCGAAACCGCAATGATGACAGGCGATTTTTCCTCTTCCGCAGCCTCAATGATGCCCTGAAGGAACTCCATGTTGTTGATGTTGAACGCACCAACGCCATATTTTCCTTTGCGGGCCTCCTCAAGGATCTCCTTCATTGTTACGAGTGGCATTTGAATCCTCCTTTTTGTCTTATCCTCATAAATTAGGCTGTATTATAGCCATCCTTCAGAGGTCTGACAACTTTCCATTTTGGCGTGTAGCCGATGGCCGAAAAATTTTTATGCGTCGGAAGGGGCACGCCTTGGGAACGATCAAGTAGCTGATAAGTCGGTTGGGTTCCAGCGGTTGTGGCGGGTGTCAGGTGGCGGCGGGCGCTTCGCGCCCGCCGCCGATAGGCCTATATCTCAATTTTGGCTCCGAGAAGCTCCACAAATTTGCGGATCCATGCGGGATGTGCCGGCCATGCCTGTGCGGTAACGAGGTTGCCATCTACAAGTGCGTCGGTGAGGCCGATATCGATCCATTCGGCGCCTGCGTTCCTGACATCGGGCCCGACTGCCGGGTAGGAAGTGGCCTTTTTGCCTTTCAAAACCCCAGCTGCCGCCAGAACGAGCGGCCCGTGACAGATCGCAGCTATCGGCTTGTTGGCCTCCGCAAAGTGTTTGACTATCTCTATCACCCTTTCGTCCAAACGGATGTATTCCGGTGCGCGGCCGCCGGGAAGCACAAGCCCATCGTATTCCTCAGGATTGACCTTGTCGAAATCGTAGTTGATCTGGAAGTTGTGTCCCCGCTTTTCGGAATAGGTCTGATCGCCCTCAAAGTCATGGACAGCGGTTCTCACGGTCTCACCGGCCTTCTTGCCAGGGCAAACTGCATGCACCTCATAACCGAGCATCTGGAGTGCCTGAAAAGGCACCATCACCTCATAGTCCTCAACATAGTCACCTGCGAGGACGAGTATCTTTTTAGCCATAATCCACACCTCCTTTGTTTTATAACATTTTGAAATGCAAGAAGTTGAATTTAATCAATCCCCAAACGATTTGCCCCATTCGCCAATTATGGATTGCGAAAAGAAACCCGTCTGGACGCCTGTGGAAAATATGAGCAGCGGATCATCCAATGACTGAATCTCCTTGAAAATCAAGGAGTATATGAGAAACGAGATAAATCCGGACACGATTATGGTGAGAAAGAACCCTTTATTGTCCCATTTCACCAGGTCTTTTCTTTTCGCCTTGATGTAGCGGACATAGTAGTCGTAGATGTATTTGCCGATGATGCCGAAAATTATGCCCCAGATGACCAACGGAGGGTTTATCTTTTGCAGAAAGGCAAGCAACCTGTTAACTATGGCCAGGAATACGGACATCCTTTTTCCTCCCCTTAATTGATTTCCTATTTTTGGCCAAACGGTTTCAGCTGTCAATGTGAGATTTTGATCAACGGGACGATCATCTCTTCGATGGTTATGCCGCCGTGATAGATGCCGCCGTGATAGGTCTTTTTGAATTTGGAAGGGTTTGACGAATAGATGAAGTATGAATAGCCGATTGCGAGGGCGAGTCTGCCTGCATTCTTTTTCCTTGGAAGCCCGAATTTCTCGAGTTCCTTGATGAGCAGGGCCTCTTTCCCAGCTATCCTGACCGAGTCCCCGAATTTGTAGCGAAGTCCCTGAGTGAGCTCAATTCCGCCTTTTATTATCAACGGCGTGGTGCCCTCAACCCATCCGTGATCGGATGTCATGAACACGACATAACCGTTTTCGACGAATTTCCTGATAATCGAGCCGATTCCGGCCTCGTCAAGGATGAACCTGCACCAGTGCTTGAATGAATCGCCGTCAGCGATCATCTCCTTCAGGACATCGACTTCCAGCCTTATGTGGGACAGCAGGTCGATGAAATTTACGACATAGGCCTCGAAATGCTTGTCGTGAGGATGAACGGAGGCCAATTCGGTGGGGGTCCTGATCTTGTAAAGCCACATATCCGCCCATGTGTAGCCGGAATCGTCGAGCAGTTCGCGCAAAAGGACATGTTCGTGTCGGTTATCGGATGTCCAGCCCGGATGTCGCCTTTCGATGTCTATCGGCAGGAGGCCTGCGAATATCCCGTTTCTGGCAAACGGGGTCGCTGTTGGCAGGAGCGCATAGTAGGGCGTGTAGTCGATACGCATACCGGATGGCAGTTCTTTCATTAGCTCGACGAATTGGTCGAGGCGGAAGTTGTCGAACAGGAAGAAGGCGATCTTTTTTCCATCATCGAGATATGGAAAGACTTTGCTCATAACTCGGTGAGACATCAGGATGTCCGGATCGTGAATCATATCGGCGTAGTTCCGCATTATCCAGCGCGCAAATTTCAGGTTTGTGGTTCTGAGTTCGCTTCTGAGCGTTTCATCGAGCCCGAAATTCGAGGTCATCCTTGCGAATTCCAGCGCAAAGCTCAGCCATCCCTCCGGTGACTCATCCAATTCCTCAAATTTTCGGTATGTTTCAACGAGCCTTTTGCCGTAAACCCTGTTTTTGATCTCTTTCGCCCGCAATCTGTTGACAAGTGCCAGAATCTGGGACGGCTGTATGGGTTTCAGGAGGTAATCGAAGACATCCTCGGATATGGATTCCTCCATCACATCCCTGTCCGAAACCATTGTCACAAGGGCGACAGGGGTGTTGGGGGCTATCTTTTTGACCTCTCTGAACAGCGAAAGGCCATCCATTTCGGGCATGCGGTAATCGATCAGGATGAGGTCAAATCCTTCGCGTTTGAGGGCTTCGATTGCGTCAGTCGGCCTGTCAACAGCCTCCACCTGCACGCCCTCTTTCTGAAGGAAAATTATGTGAGGCTTAAATCCCTCGATCTCGTCGTCAACCCACAGGATTTTCATCGGTGTGTTATCTGCGTTTCTGGCCGGCAAAAATGGCTTTTATTTTACCCCATGAGACGGTGCCGAGCCCGTTGTAAACCTGATTCATCTCGCCCGGCGTGCCGGTTGAGACGCCGCGAAAATCGTCCGGCATGTCCCTATCCAGCGCATCCGGAATCCTCGCTATCACAGGGCTGTGTATGATTATGCCCGGATTCCACAGGTCCCGAGTGTAGAACTGCCAGTTGGAGCGCGGCATCCCCCAGTTGACCATATCGACCACCGTGCCGTCAGGTGCAACAAGTTCAAGCATGTCGTTGTTGGGATCCACTCCAGAACCGATCTGACCATCACGCACTTCAAAGATGGGAGAATGGATTGAAGGATAATTTGAAAGGAGTTGTTCTCTCGACTCACAGACCACGATGTAACCGCCCGGTTTCACCGAGCCGCTCAGCGCATCCTCCCCCTGAGCGTTACGCAACTTCCAGCCGTTCAGGTTGATAACCTCTGAGCTGATGTTGCGGAGCTCGACCCATACAATGCCACTCCGTGATACCTCATTTATGAGAATGGAAGGAGCCGCTCTCAATGTAGATGCTATCAAAATCCCCATAAAAACCAACTTCTTCATCTTCCCAACTCCCTTCAGCCTGTTTTGCATTAGAATACATCAACTTAAGAGTGCGTGTCAAGCTAACAAATTGCATCATTGACCATAGCTCAACACAGCTTGACAATGGAACTGGCTGGATATAACCTGTCAGGGCAATTTTTAAAGTTCATTTTCCCTCGGAGGTTTTGAGATGGGTTTTACAGAACACAGTGCAGACAAAGATGTTAAAGGGTGTTATGGAAAGCCAATCTCAATCTCGAACCAGACCTTCCTGATGTGTGTCCATTCGGACACGGCACTGTCCTTATCTTTAATCCCATTGAAACCAAGCAATTTAATGGAGGTTAAATTATGGACATTGAGACTTATGGGAGAGGTATGCTAAAAAGGGTTATAGGTGTGATATTTCTTGCAGGTGTTATCCTGAGTTCTTCCTGTCACAAAGCGCTTCCTTTGCCCGAGCCTGGGCCACAATACGATCCGAGGAACATCTCAAGGAACGACACCTATTCAGTTGGGCCGAGCATTGCAGTTGGCCCTGATGGAACAGTTTATGTGGTGTGGATGGACGGAGGGCACAACGAATATGATCCATCTCGTTTGTATTTTCGCTACAAGCCGTCAGGTGGTGAGTGGAGCGAGGTTGAGATATTGACGGACACGACAAGGGACGCGTGGGCGCCCCAAATTGCGGTGGATCCCTCCAACAACCTCCATCTTGTATGGGAGTCTGACGACCCAACGCCCGGCGTGTGGCGTTCAAATATTCATTATCGGATGAGGTCTCCATCTGGAGAGTGGTCGGATGTGGAAGTGTTGTCCAATACAGGAACAGCGTTACAGCCTCGCATTGCTATCGATCCGTCAGGGAATGTGCATGTAGTGTGGAATGATGGGCTCAAGATGAAATATGCAAAAAGAAGACCTAATGGTGTGTGGGAAGGACCCGAGATAGGTCCAATTTACATTGAGAATCCAGATATTGCAGTTGATGTTGAAGGTGGTCTCCATCTTATTACAGAAGAAGGTGGTGGTAACGATATAGATTACCTTTATCTATCCCCTTCCGGCGAGTGGAGTGAGCCCGTGAATGTATCGCAGAGCCGATACATATCGTGGTACGGAAGTGTAGCGATTGGAGAAGACCAGACAGTTTATGTATTGTGGACAGATGAGGACTGGGGAGCCGGACTACAAACATCAATAATCTACTATTCAATCAAGACAGAAAATGGGTGGACAGAACCAGACAGTATTCCTGGAACCAGAGGAATGCCTCGTGCCAAAAGGTTCTTTGATTACGCTGGGAAACATGTTTTAGTATGGGCAGATGGTAGGTATGGGGAGGACATACATTATTTAGTTGGAAATGGGAGGATATGGGGCAATCCACAGGTTATTGATACTCCTGGCGGATCAATTGCCGTCGATGCTGTGAAAGACAAGGAGGGAAACATACATATGGTATGGTCTGAATTATTGAATCTCGGAACCTCTGATGAGAATTGGGAAGTTTTTTATGAGGAAATAAACCCTTTAAATTAACAAGGTAAACTTCCTCGGAGGTTTTGAGATGGGTTTTACAGAACACAGTGCAGACAAAGATGTTAAAGGGTGTTATGGAAAGCCAATATCGAACCAGACCTTCCTGATGTGTGTCCATTCGGACACGGCGCTGTTCTCATCTTTAATCCCATTGAAACCAAACAATTTAATGGAGAGATGTCATAGCATGGCAAGGCTAAGATTCTTTTGGCCTGCTAACTCAACATTCTCCGATCCGTCAATCCAGACTATGGCGCTGTCCCTCGTCTGTCCTTTAAAATTTTTGCAGAGATAAAATTTTAAAATTGGAGGTGTGAAATGCGGGTTCTACTGTTGGCTGCTGTCATTACCGTCGTCGCTGATCTGCCCGGTCAGCGGATGAAGTTCGCCGTAACGGAAGGGGCCAATGTCAGGACAAAATATTTCAACACATCCGCACTCGGTGGGCCGGCCAGGTTAGACCCATGGCCGCGGCTTGAATGGCCCTCAGAATCGGGTCACGAATACCTCTATGAATCTGGCCTTGTGATAGGCGCCAATGTTGAAGCGACTAACAGTGCCGGCAACCATCTGCGCCTGTGGGTGTTCGACGACGGGATAAGCGATGGTGGGGATGGCGATTTCCTGCCAGTCGTTTTGTTCGCCAGCCCATCCTCCGAAACGCTGGCCATCTCCACGAACCCATCGACATGGCCATCAACATGGCCGGCTTATCTGCTTGCGTGGGGCGATACCGTCGACGGCGCAAGTGGCCTGTGGCCGGGCGAGTTCGGCGTCGGCAAAGTCATTTCCGATCAAGAAGGCTTTTTCGTGATGACCGACTCGGCAAACACGGAATATTATCCCGGCAACCCTTACGGAAACCCATATTACGACCCCGGCAATGGCATGAGAGGGCTTGGCCTCGTGATTTACGGCCGAAGCTATGTCGTTAATGTGGACAGCCTTACAAATGCGGTGGTTTACTCTTACACCATCTACAACGCAAGCGAGCACGAGCTTGACAGCCTTGTTGTCGGCGTTTTCACGGATGTGAGAATTGGAGGCCCCGGCGTCGATTTCGACGACGATGTTTACGATTTTTACCCTGAGCTGAACACGATGCGTTTTTCGGATGAAGATGGCGTTGGGCGTAACGCAAACGGCGAGCCGTATGAGTGCGGCCAGCTTAGCATCATCTTCCTGCAAACTCCCGGAAATCCACATGATGGCGTCGATAACGACGATGACGGCATGATAGACGAGTCGCCTTACGACATGGTTGACAACGATGGCGATTGGGATCCTGAACGCGACGATGTGGGGCGTGACGGCATTCCGAACACCGGCGACGAGGGCGAGGGGGACGGCCTTCCGACATGGGGCGAGCCTCACTTCGACTGGCGCGACCCTGATGAGGTCGATGAGCTCGGCCTGACAGCTGTGGACATAGTGCCCTACGGGAGTTATTTCCCGTCTCAGGACGATCAGCTTGCGGCGCGCACTGTTCCGGGACACTACGCACAGCAGGGTCAGATCGGAGATTATGTGACCCTCGGCTCAAGCGGTTATTTTTCGCTTCAACCCGGCCAATGGACGAAGTTCGTCTATGCCTACCTGATGTCGAACGGCAACACATTGGGCGACATGCTGTTGAGCTGGGCGAGCGTGGTCTCGTATTACAGGAGCTATCTCGGCATCGGAGAGCGATCCGATGCTCTGCCGCACCACGATCTCAGCATCACGGCCCCACAAGCAGGTGACAGGCTTCATGGCAGTCAGCTGATAAGGTGGGACACCGATCTCGGTGCACCGCTTTACGCAAGGGTGGTGCTCGGCAAAGACGGCTTCGAGACCAGTTACACTCTCCTGAACATGGGGCGCGTCTTCAACGATTTCTCATGGTGCACAAGGGATTGGCCAGATGGCTCGCTTTACCAGATAGCCATGTCATTGCTTAACCCGTTTGAGGGCGGAGCTTTTGACACGACCGGCTTTTTCACAATCGACAACCCGGATGTCAACGGTGTGCCATCGATGATCTTGTCCGATGTGTCGGGACAGGTCACTGGAACGGTTGACCTGTCCGCTGTCGTTGGGGATGCCGAAAGTGACACCTTCAGCGTCAGAATTCTGTTGAGCGTGAACGATTGCATGAGCTGGACGGAAATTTTCCTTGACACGGTCGCTGTGGAGCGGGAGACGCTGTCAATCCCGTTTAACTCCGAACACTTCCCGAACACCCGCACCGCGTATATGATGGGAATTGTGGAGGCTCAAAACGGCGCGGATACGGTTATCGTTGGGCCGTTTAGCATTGAGAACGGGACGGGGTATCTCCATCCAGACACCGCTTTGCATCACATAAGCGGCAACGGCGAGGGAGACATCATCATCTCGATGCACGGCTCCGTTCAAACTCAGGACACCTTCATGCTGACTTTTGGGTCATCGAACGGCCTTCTGACATGCTCGGTTTACAACCTCTCCGACGGCACGGCAGCGTTTGAGGGTTATCCCGTTCTGGATTGGCTTGAGACGCCCCGCTTCGGGAATATGGCGCTGATCATCAACACCTTGCACGATACGACCTTCTCCGATTCGCTGTCAGAACACACGCAAGGGACATCCAATTTCCACATAACTGGCCGCCTGCCGCGGAACGGCATGCCGTTTCCGTCGGACTATCGCATAGAATTCCACAATTCACGCATCGGACGAGCCCGTTACTTCGGCCGCCCCGACACCGTGGCTGTGAACTTCATCGTGATAGACACATGCAACGGCGACACGGTGATACCTATTTTCTGGGATTTCGGAGGTGACACAATGATAACTAACCCATTGGGCAGAGACAATTTGATAATCGCTCGCGGCGATACGCTCTCGTGGATCTTGAGATTTCGGGCCGATGACCCGAACGATCCCGTCCCTCCATCCGATGGCGATATCTATGTCGCAAGGATTTTGAACCCGTTTTCGGATAGGGACACCTTCTTGTTAATTCCATCGGAATTGCCGGGCGTGGAAGAGGCCGATGTCGGGACTTCGGGACTTTTACGGCTCGAACGGCAGGTGATCACCGATGAACTCAGCCTGTTGATAAACCCTGAGCACGATACACAGGTTGAAATCGCTATCCTGAATGTTGCAGGCAGGCGAGTTTTTGAGCGTGGATACCGTCTTTCAGGCGGATTGCACCGCATTGCGATCCCGACCGCAGGGCTGCCTTCTGGCGTTTATTTTGTCAATGTCAAAACGGGGAACGGTCGAATTACAAGAAAATTTGTGATATTCAGGAGGTGAGCGCATGCTTAAGAGGATGTGGTTTCTGGTCATCCTGTTCCCTGTCCTTTCATGCGGCAAAAACGAGCCGTTTCTGCCGGAATGGAGCCAGATCAACAGCTGGCTTTACCAGCTCCAGAACGCTGATCCGCAACAGGTTGCAAACGCGGGATTTGATGTCGTGGTCATGGATTACTCTCTGAACGGGAGAGAGGACGGGGAATACAGCAGCGAAGAGATAGACATGATCAAGAGGTCTGGCGTGTTGCCTCTGGCATATCTGAGCATCGGCGAGGCGGAGGATTACAGGTTTTACTGGCAGGATGAGTGGGACGGATCGCCGCCGTCGTGGCTCGGCTCAGAGAACCCGGAATGGCCCGGAAATTACCCTGTGAAATACTGGTATCCAGAATGGCAGGCAATAATCTTCCGTTACCTCAGGCGGATAACGGAGCAGGGGTTTATTGGCGTCTATCTCGACAGGGTGGACGCATTTGAGTATTGGTCTGACCCGTCGAACGGTGAGGACACGGTCATCTCCGAAGCGGCTGCGGCGAGGCTGATGGCGGATTTCATCGAGAGGATAGCCGATTCGGCGAGGGCATGGAATAGAAGCTCGTTTCTTGTCGTGCCTCAGAACGGCGAGCGCATAATCGAGCTGTGCGGTGACCTCCTGCCGATCGTCTCAGGATGGGCAGTTGAGGACCTGTTTTACAATGAGACCGAACGGGTTGACAGCGCCGAGACGGCGGAACGGCTCGGCTACCTCTCAAGTGTGATCTCCGATGGCAATCCGATCTTATCGGTTGATTATGTGGACGATGGCACGGGCTACTCCGCCGAAAACAAAGAGCGAATTGACGATTACATCCGCCTTGCCCGAAGCCATAACCTGATACCCTATGCGGCGAGGAGCGACAGGGAACTCGACATAATCAACAGGATTCCCGGCGTGCAACCGCCTGAAGGCTAACCGATTGCGATAAAACGCCGCTCAGGTGGCGATGTGCCTCTGTTTGTGCGATAATTAACCCTATGATTGGAGGCAATATGGAGACTGCTGGAATTAAAGAGGCGATGTTCTACGAAAAGCTGCCTGACGGCAAGGTGAGATGCAACCTGTGCCATCACAGATGCATTTTGCGGGACAATCAGGTCGGGATTTGTAAGGTAAGGAAAAATATCGGCGGCAAACTCTACACCCTTGTCTATGGCAAACCGATTGCCATGCATGTCGATCCGATTGAGAAGAAACCGCTTTTCCATTTCCTGCCGGGCTCCCGTGCCTTCTCAATTGCCACAGTTGGATGCAACTTCAGATGCAAATTCTGTCAGAACTGGGACATCTCACAGCCCGATAGGATAATCGGTTACGATGTGCCACCTGATGCCGTTGTCCAGCTCGCCCTGAGATACGAAAGTCAGGTTATTGCTTACACTTACACCGAACCGACGATCTTCTACGAATACGCTTATGACACCGCGCGCATCGCACATCAATACGGACTGAAAAATGTTTTTGTGACCAACGGATACATCACGAGAGAGGCGCTTGAGGCCATCGCCCCTTATCTCGACGGCGCAAACATAGACATAAAAGGATACAATCGGGATTTTTATCTGCGTTACATCGGCGCAAAGCTGGAAAAGGTGCTTGAGACAGTGCGAGCCTACAAGGAGCTCGGGATATGGCTTGAGATAACGACTTTGATAGTGCCCGGATTTAACGACAGCGATGAGAGTTTGCGGAGCGTGGCCCAATTCATACACGATGAGCTTGGGCCTGACACCCCGTGGCACATATCACGGTTTTTCCCGCATTACAAGATGAGGAACCTGCCACCCACGCCGCTTGAGACATTGTTGAGGGCTCGTGACATCGGGCTGCAGGTTGGGCTCAATTACATTTACATCGGCAATGTGCCCGGTGAATACGAGGACACCGTATGCCCCAACTGTGGCAGGACACTGATAAAACGATGGGGCTTTTCCGTGGAATACAACCTCATCGATGATGAGGGCAAGTGCCCTTACTGTGGCACCCCGATCAGCGGCGTGTGGAAGTGAGCTAACGGCCTGTTGATGCGAGGATAAAAAAACGGCGGCCGTTTCACGGCCGCCGCAGGTTTTCTTTACCGCTGAAGCAGATTAGCGGATGAACACAACCCTCCTGGTCAGGCTTTCGCCGTTTGTGGAGAGCCTGTAGATGTAAACGCCCTCGGACACAGTTCTGCCGCTGTTGTCAGTTCCGTTCCATGTAACTGTATGACGGCCAGCGTCCACAGTTCCGTTGACGAGCGTCTTTACAAGCCTTCCTGTTGCGTCATAGACATCGAGCCTGACATTGCTTCTGTGAGGCACATAGAAGCTGAGCTGAGCCCTGTTTCTGAATGGGTTAGGTGTAGCAGCGTAAAGCTCGGCGGTGGAGCCTTTCGGCGGAAGGACAGTCCATTCCTCAACACCGGTGAGGCCATACTCTACAACATGGAGGAAACCGCAGGCATAAGGTATGCGGGCAACATCACCACTTTCAAAGAGCACGAACACAGCTTCGCCGTTGCCATCGCCATCGAGATCGCCGATTGCAAGATTAGTACCCATTTGTGTCCTGACTGTGAATGTATCCTGAACAGCTGCGCCTGAGCTGTCGGTTGTGTCGATTATGAGAGTATCAAAGCGGAAATCGTTCCAGATAACCTCTTTCGACCAGTTTGCAGGATCGGAAACCGTGCCGCCGTTGAAGGTGTAATCGACAAGGCCTCCTGGCTCTCCAATGTAGAGGTCAGGTGTGTTATCTCCGTCTAAATTGCCTGCCCTCAGACTGTAGATTGAAAGAGTGGTATCAATGCCGGTAAAGTCCACAGTGTCAACGACAAACGTGTTATCACCTGTGGATCTGATTACATAGAAAGATGGCAAGAGGTGGCCAGACGGGGGGAATCCGGTAAATATGAGATCGTTTGTGCCATCACCGTCTATATCTGTGTAACCTACGACTTTGGCAAAAGGATAGGCGTCAAGTGGTGCAAGGCCTTCTGCATGGAATGTCATCTCGTATTGGTCAGGGGCTACTCCTTCAACAATTGCAGCACCAACACGGTTCCATATCGTTATCACAGCCTCAGGCTTGCCGTCGTTATCGATATCAACAGGTCCAAAGCCAGATGCGGTGCTTCCGCCGAACCCCTCAACCGATCTCCTGATAACAGTCTCTGGCTGAGTAACATAGAAGCCGCTTACATCGCCCATGATCGAGAAGATGTAAGCGTTATCGAAGGGGGTGCTTGCGTTGTTGACCCACAGCACTTCCTGAACGCCGTCGCCATCGAAATCGCCAACAGCTATATCTTCGGATCTGTATTTGTCGGGATAAACGAGGTTACCTGTGGAATCGTATTCAAATGCGAAGTCGATGATCTTGGTGCTGGGTGTGCCGTCAGGGTTGCCAT